>NZ_JBBIAM010000119.1:0-27780 GCF_054185185.1 Bradyrhizobium sp. UFLA05-153 | reverse complement strand
CGGGATCAGGCCGCTGATCGCCGCGATCGCGGCCTGAGGCCGGCCCAGTTTTGGCTTCAAGACTGACGGCCCTATAAGGCTGTTTTTACACGGCCAAGACCCCTAGCGGACATATTCCTCCGGACACCTTTGAAAGATTTTGCTCAAGCCGCCCGCATGCTAATCTTTGGTTGCGCTTCGCCTGAGTATCCAGTGTAGTTTGCAACCAAGGCCCTAAGGATTGGCCTAAGGGGCCGAAACGCCCAAAAGAGAACAGCGATGACAAAGATCGACAGAAGATCAGCGCTATCACTCGGGTTTGCAACGGCTGCCGCGTTCGCGGCGGGAACACCAGCTTCCGCGCAAACTTTACCCGAAGGCGTCAGCATCCAACCCTGGGGTAAACGCGAGTCGATGATCCCAGGCTATAAAACCGTCTCAATGCGCGATGTGGTTTACCGGCCAGGCGCAAAGACTTCCAACCCTTCCATGCCCAATGACATGGTCTGCCACGTACCGGAGGGCGAACTCCGGGTGAAGCAAATCGGTGGCATGGAATTTGTTGCGAAGAAAGGTGATGTTTGGACGTGCAAAAAAGGCATCGGCGAAGACCTAGAAAATGTCGGCTCAACGGTCGCCATCATGCGTATCATCGACTTAATACCGGCATGAATAAACGTCGCATCCCGAGTCAGGGGTTGAGGTTTGCGCGATACGGAGAAGGATTGCGGCAAGCCGGGTTGCCCGAATGATCATCGCAGCCGGTGTTCGCCGGTGGCGACGAGGTGATCGAGCAGAGCGGCGACATCCGCTCATGGCCCCTCGCGTCATTTCGCGTGCGCGCAATAATCAGGTCGCTTCAAGGTAGGAGCGGACATCAATTGGCAGGCAGGACCGCCTGGCTCGGTCGAGAATGACCCCGAGCAGACCTCTCATGGACGCCAATCCATTTTGGGGCATATGTGATCATGGCGCCTTCTGTCAGCACCGACGACGGAGGCAGAAACGTTGCGGGCGAATACCTTGTCGCCGAACCGCTTAATTACTTCCATTTCGCCGAGGCGCCCGACTGGGGTTTACGGGTTGGTGTTACAGCCCGCCCCCGAAACAAGACCTGCTGCCTCGGTGAGGGAAATAGACGTGGCACGTCCATCGAAACGGACGGGCAGCGGCTTCGAGCTGGAAATGGTGAAGGTGCTACAGGCGATGTCGCCGGCGAAGCCTGCCACCGATCCCGACAGCGGGATTTTCACCGCCTCGATGGCGTAGCCCGGCGCGGTGCTGACAAGGCAAGATATTTCGACTAACCTTCAAGGCGGCAGGAACAGGCCCCACCACAGGAGATCGATGAGCACTGTAAGAAACGCTCTGACCCAGAAGAGTGGCGCCCTGATCCATGTTCGTTCCGGCGACATGGTCGTCGAAGCCTTGCGACAGATGCGCGACTACCGGGTCCGGTCGGTGCTGGTCATCGACGACAACGTGCTGGTCGGTATCGTGACCCAGGGTGACTGCGCCATCAAAGTGCTGCTGCCCGGGCTCGATGCGAAGCAGACGCCGGTCGGCCAAGTGATGACGGGCAACCCGGTGACGGTCAAGCCGGACGATCGGCTGGAAGGCTGCATGGCAATGATGGCTGCGCGCGGTTTTCGCCATCTGCCAGTGCTAGACGCGGGCAAGGTCGTGGGCGTGATCTCGGTCGGAGACGTCGTCAAGAACATCATCCGGGATTTGGAGCACAACGTGGACGACCTGATGGGCTATATCATGAAGGACGGCCCCGGGGGCTGACAGACGAACCTCGCCGCCATCGCCCACTTCACAGTCATCGGACGCCACCGCTTTGTTAAGGGACCTTGGCGCGAAATGACCGCTTGTGGCCCTTCGGCGACCTCGTGCCTACGGTGAATGTCCGCTTTGCGCTAGGACCACCCATTCGCGTATGAGATGTTATGGAAGAAGTCGGCCAGCGACCGACTTGAACGGTATGCGTTACCTCAAATCGAGGCCAAACCACATCTTGAAAGGAAAGCGGCCGTTCCATCGTAAAACGAAGGCGGTCGCGTAGCATCCATCACATCACCCGCCGGGATGTAGATCACCATGCCCTGACGGGCGCGCGTTAGCAGCACGCGGTAGGCATTGGTTCGGTAGGCCTTGCGGCTCTCATCATTGACGTTCTGCCACCGCGTGCCCGAGAAGCGATAGGATTGCCACCTGCCATCGATCGATCGGAAATCGGCGTCCCAACACACTCCTACCCAGTCGGGCTCGAGGCCCTGAATATCAAACTCGGTGGCGGGTGTTTTCGTCGTTCAATGAGCCGTCCAACCCGATACCTGCAGAGATCACCGAGCTCACTGGCATTACCGACGAGATGGTTTTGGGTCATCGGATCGACCCTGATGCGGTTTCGGCGTTTGCCTCCGAGGCCGTCGTAGTTATAGACCACAATGCGAGCTTCGATCGCAAATTCGTTGAACGCTATTGGCCAATATTTGAGCGGAAGGCATGGGATTGTTCCGCAACGGAAGTCGAATAGCGTCGGCACGGATTCGATGGCTCCCGGCTCGGTTATCTGCTCGACGGAGCCGGCCTCTTCCATCAGGCCCATCGCGCGATTGACGACTGTCGCGCCCTCATCGAGATTCTATCCAAGGATGTTCCCAAACTAGGCCGGCCGGCATTTGCCCTTCTGCTCGAACGAGCACGGCGAAAAACTGCCCGCGTGTGGGCCGAACAATCCCCCTTTGAGCTAAAGGATGTGCTCAAGAAGCGCGGGTATCGATGGAGCGACGGCGCGGATGGAAGGCCTCGCTCCTGGTACATTGATGTCGACGAGGCTGAGCATTTGGCGGAAATCGATTTCCTACGCAAGAACATCTATCTGCGAGATGTTGATCCAGGAATACAGTTTATGAGCGCGGTTAATCGGTTTTCAAATCGAATTTAGGCCCTCAAAGGTTAGCGACGGTGAAGCTGCTCTACTGCTGGCGCTGCCAGATGGAAATTCCGATGCTCGACGAGCAAGAAAGCGCTTACGTGTTGGAAAACGGGCAGGATCGGCCACGCATCTTAAGAAGGTATTTTGAGATCACCGGCTTCGACGAAACTAACGCGAATGCTGTGTGGCATCACCCGATCAATCTATACGGCCCTCCTTGCGTCTCCTGCGGAAAGCCTCTCCCGACACCACAAGCCCGGCTCTGCGCCGCATGCGGCGCCGAGGTGGTGCGCGCCTGAATAGCGGAAAGCCGTCGTGTAGTCTCTCGAACGCGAGGAGGGGTAATTGTCATTCGGCATGCAAAATTGGCTCTGACTCACTTTTGATGCAGTTTGGGGGATGTCTGGCGTTTTAATTGGCGGAGAATCAGCGCCATGCAGCAAGCACTCCAGCGCTCCAGTCTGGTGCCGCGTGGGTTTGTTGTGGAGAGTGCGTACTACGAAGACGATAAGGCCGTTGTTGTGGTCCGGGCGTCCGGAAGTGTTGGTCTGTGTCCGTCGTGCGGAACGGTTTGAGACCTCGCCACCCTCCAGGACATCCTTGATGTCACGGCCCTCGCAGGTCTTCTTGACGGCACCCTGAACCAGCGCCTTGGCGCGACGCAGGAAACGCTGGCGGTTCTCCAGGCTCTTGCTGCCCGGATTCAGACGCCAATCGACAATGAACATCGCCACTGTTGTAGCCGCCTCACCCGGCCCGTTTCACGCGCATGTACCAATCGACGAGCCGCCGGACCTGCCGTTCGGTATAGCCGTGCTGCACCATCCGAGCGACGAAATCGTCGTGTTTCTTTCCGGTCTCGCTGTCCTTCTTCGTGCCGAACGAAATCACCGGCAACAGGTCCTCGACCTGCGAAAATATCCGCTTTTCCATCACTTCGCGGATTTTTTCGTATGAGGTCCAGGACGGATTCTTGCCCCCGTTACGAATGCGCGACCGCAGCGAGAACTTCACCACCTCGTTACGGAAATCCTTGGGATTGGTGATGCCCGCGGGCTTCTCGATTTTGGTCAGTTCCTGGTTGAGCAACTCGCGGTTGAGCATCTGACCGGTGTCGGGGTCCTTGAAGTCCTGGTCCTCGATCCAGGCATCTGCATAGTCGACGTAACGGTCGAACAGGTTCTGGCCGTAATCGGAATAGGATTCAAGATACGCCTTCTGGATCTCGTTGGCGATGAACTCCGCATAGCGCGGCACGAGCTCGGCCTTGATGAATTCGAGATAACGCTTCTCGACCTCCTCAGACAACTGCTCGCGCCGAATCGCGTGCTCGAGCACATACATCAGATGGACGGGATCGGCACCAATCTCGGCGGTGTCGTGGTTGAAGGTTGCCGCCAGCACCTTGAAGGCAAAGCGGGTCGAGGCGCCGTCCATGCCTTCGTCGATGCCGGCCGCATCCTTGTATTCCTGGACGCTTCGCGCCTTGGCGTCGCTCTCTTTAAGACTTTCGCCGTCATAGACCCGCATCTTGGCAAACAGCGTCGAGTTCTCGTGCTTGCGCAGGCGCGACATTACCGAGAAGCGGGCGAGCGTCTCCAGCGTCGCCGGCGCGCAGGGCGCGGCCGCAAGCTCGGAGCCGGAGATCAGCTTCTCGTAGATCTTCTGCTCCTCGGCCACGCGCAGGCAGTACGGGACCTTGATGACACAGACGCGGTCGATGAACGCCTCGTTTTTCTTGTTGGCCTTGAAGCCCTGCCATTCCGCCTCATTCGAGTGCGCCAGGATGATGCCGCCGAAGGGAATCGCGCCGATATTTTCGGTGCCGATGTAATTGCCTTCCTGCGTCGCCGTTAACAGCGGATGCAGCATCTTGATCGGCGCCTTGAACATCTCGACGAATTCGAGAATGCCCTGATTGGCGCGATTGAGCCCGCCCGAGTAGCTGTAGGCGTCTGGGTCGTTCTGGGCGTAGGTCTCAAGCTTGCGGATATCGACCTTGCCGACCAGCGAAGAGATATCCTGGTTGTTCTCGTCGCCCGGCTCCGTCTTGGCTACCGCGATCTGCCGCAGCCGTGAGGGCTGAATCCTTGCCACGCGGAACTGCGAGATGTCACCGCCGACAGCCTCGAGCCGCTTGTAGCACCACGGGCTCATCAACCCGTTGAGGCGGCGGCGAGGAATGCCATACTTCTCCTCGATCATCGGTCCGAGGTTTTCGGGATCGAACAGGCCGAGCGGGGACTCGAACACCGGACTGAGCTCGTCGCCGGCTTTAAGCACATAGATCGGGTGAACTTCCATCAGCGACTTCAACCGCTCGGCGAGCGATGACTTGCCGCCGCCAACGGGACCCAGCAGATAGAGGATCTGCTTGCGCTCCTCGAGCCCCTGCGCCGCATGGCGGAAGAAACCAACGATACGCTCGATCGTGTCTTCCATGCCATGGAAGCCGGCGAAGGCCGGATAGCTGCGTATTGTCCGATTGGAAAAGATGCGGCCAAGGCGACGGTCCTTGGCCGTGTCGATCATCTGAGGTTCACCGATCGCAGCTAGTAATCGCTCGGCCGCATTAGCGTATCGCATCGGATCTGTTCGACACGATTCCAGATATTCCGCCATCGACAGGTCGGTCTGACTTCGAGCCTCGAAGGACCGAGCGACAGCGTTGAACAGCGAATCGCTATACATGATCCCCTCCAAGGTATGATCCGCCGCACTGGTGAACCGAGTCGGGTTACCGCTCGGTACCGGCCTTAGTCAGTTCATCTGATCGTGCAGTCGGGCCCTCCCATTCCAACATGTTTCTAAATTGGCTATTCGCGAACAGGATATCAAGGCGGCCGGTCGCAACATGGGAAGACTGCGTTGGTCCAGCTTACTTCGCACCACCGGGCTCCAATCCCGTGGGAACGTTGGCATCTGCGCCCTCATGCGATGCGGTTGCGGGATCAATTCCGCAGGGAGGGCCGGGGGTATTCGGTTTCGTGTCGGCCCTGGAATCTCGGTATCATTGGAAGCGTCTGACAGATCTCTGCCTCAGCAGTCGGCCGACTCCAGTAGCGGGCCCGGTCACGCTGCGGTGCATGAGTCAGCAGTTGGCCCTTCGCGTCGTTTCGTTGCTATGCAACAATACGTTGGCTATCGGGGGCACAGCGGACTCTGACAAGGCGTCCGCCCGGCGCGTCTATAGGTTCACAGTCTAGCTCAGCCCTCATCCTGTGAAAACGTCCCCGGAGGTGTCGCTCACCCCGGGCAACCTAACATCCGGCTGCGCAACGAGCGACAGCGTGGGGCAATATTCGGGCTGATCGGCACGTTTGGTACCGACTAGATCATGACAGCCGGCGTTGATCATCGACCAAGTAACGCCGTCCGTGGATTTCACAATCGTACTGCACTTCGGACACCGCGTTTGCATGCGTGTCTACGTTCATTCTCTGCTATCGAAACCGAGGTTTGCGCGCAGCTGGGCGACGGACTTTGGCCCCAAATCCGGCAAACTCAGCAGCGCTTTGTCGGAAGCTGATCGAACGTCGCCGACAGTCTTGAACCCCTGGAAAGCCAAAACGTTTCTGATCCGCGTAGGCAGCCGAAGTGCCGTCAACGGAAAGTCGTCGGGTAGTCCGCGCGTCGGTTCAGGCATTGAGAGGAGGGGCTGGCTTCTAGGCTCTCTGTCGCATTGAACCCTTACATGGACCTTACATTCTCTCGAAACAGTGTTTGCCGTTACGCCACCTTCTGTTGTCAATCTACTGCGCATCGCTCATGTTGTTCTGTCTAAGCCTGACTTGGTGCGCCCTGTGGCCTCACGAAGCGCTTCCGGATGAAGCAGAGGAATGCCGCCAACAGGCCGTTGGTGTTTCTGAAACTCGCGGGCTAATGGATTTAGCTCGCCCAAGGTGCCGAAGGAAGGCGCAGCAAATTTTTAGGCCATCGCGCGACACTTGGTATTTTGGCGCCTCGATCGTTTCGGCTGCGATCGTGCTTGGCTGGTTGATCTTCGTCATTGTCGCTGCATAAAGGGCAGCCTCAGTTTGGTGGTCTTTTTCTCCACAACAGGCTGCCGGCTCGTTTGGCTTGTGCGGCCGATCATCTCTGATGGCCCAGGCCAATTCCGAGCGTTATGGCCTTTTGCCTTAAGGAGCCTTCGGATCTTTTCATAAGTTTCGCGATCTTTACTACCGGCGTCCTCGCCTTCGAATGCTGCTTTAGCAGCTTCATGTCAGCTGCTGTGTACGGCTTGCGCGCCGGTCTCTTCTTTTTAGCTTTTGCCACTTTGCTTCGCCTCGAGTTGGATTGGTGTACATAACACGCGCGGTCTATTCATCAAGCGATCAGGGCAACCGTCCACGAGCCAACATAATCTGCCTATCGCGGAACGATTCTCCGTTTCAGTCGTTTAGAAGCTGATCCCCAAGGCCGGAGTTTCCCCATGCGTCAACAGCGCACGCAACAAACGCCTTCGCCCATGTTTAGGACGGTCACTGGCCTTCCAGCTGGCGGCTATGCGCTCATTGTGGACGGCCAGCCTAAGATGGAGTTTGATACGCAAGACCGCGCCATAAACGCGGCCAAGGAGTTAAAAGGACTTTTTCCGATGCTCCAGGTTAAGGTCTATGATGCTGAGACGAAGCAGAGCGAGGTGATCGAGCCGGCAGCGGCGTGACTGGCGCGAGCGAAATGTGGCAGGCCAAATCGAACATCTCTTTAGTCCGCCTCGGATGCCGGCGCCGCTCGCACCTCGCGCCGTCTGCGTTTGGAACCGAAACATTTTCTAGCCTGAATGATTTACCCAGGGCTTCGCAAGATGCGAGGCATTCATGACCCCTCTCTCGGCGAGCGACGTGTTCCTTACGGTCGCGATCATGACTGTCACTTTCCTGACCGAGGTCGGACTTTCATTTTGATGGGAATGCTTTGAAAGGAGCGCGCGATCTGGGCAACGCGCAGCCGATGGGAGGTCTAGGACTCCGCAAGCTTGATGGTTGAGACCGGCCATCTTCCATCATGACCTATGATGGAAATCCGAAGTCAGTGCAATTCATCCAGCCAAACGTTCTCGACCGTGCCTGCCTTTCCGTCAGTAAGCACGACGGCTTTGCCGATCAATTCGGATTGTGCCGCACCGTACTCATTCAATATTTTTGACCCACGGCGCTTCACCGATGGCATTGCTGGCCGAGCCGCCTGTGCTGTCCAAAGCGGCTCAGCGGCGACGCTTGTCGCAACGCTTGGCCGCTGGAATGATTGATGGTGACTGCTCTTCCAATTCGCGGAGCCGGCCGATCTGCGTTCTAAGGCTCCCCGGGAGTTCCGGCTCTTCTTTCAGGAACGCGCGTAGTCTCTCCCCGATCTCTTGAACGATTGCTCGGCTGTGTTGAGGTCCATGTCAATCCGGTTGCGCATAGCGAAGCCTCGTTCGGGTAAGAAAGCGCCAGCATTGGCACCCCCCTCCCGCAACTCTCTCGCTTGCGAGCACGGCTGGCAATTCTGAACGGAACCGGAGACCGCCGCTTTTGGCTATCTGCGCGAGCGCTTGTTTTTGAGAAGAGCGGGCCCTGCAACAGAAACCTTTGGCTATCCGCGGCATGCGCCGTGTAGTCAACGGCGAGCGACGGTCTCGCGCTTCTAACGTCTTGACCGGAGTTTTCGTTCCCTGACGGCGCAACTCGAAACGCATTTGCGGAGCTGCCTAAGTCATGGGGGGCAGCCCCGGCTGTTGTCACAGCTCGCGCTCCATTGCAGGGTGCTGTCGGTTCTTCAACGCGGTTACGGGATGAGCACCGCGGCGAACGCCATGGCGACGGGAAGCAACCCCAGACCAATCGCGCCCGCCCTGTAGGCGATCGCTTTGTCGAGTAACGGTTTGGATGGGCGACGCATGACCAAGCCCTCCTCACAGTTCCGGTCACGCCAGAATGCACCCGCTGAAGGAAATGCGCTAGGCCGTCGTTTTGCGGTGCACGCTTGACTACGCCGTGGATTTGACGGGCGTCGCTCGCGCCACTTACGAAATTGACTGCGCCGACGATGCCGACGCGGCGCAACGTGCGAAAAGATTTCTCGATGCGTATCCCATCGTGGAGGTCTGGGACGGCGTGAGGCACGTGGTCCGCCTCACCCAAGAAAACCACCGAACGATCTAGAGGGACACTCAGCCGCCCCGCGTCTACCGCATCCGGTAGGCGTCAAAAGCGTGGGCCAGGAAAATGGCCAAGCCGGCAAAGGCAAGAGCGGCCACGACCGATTCTGTCATCGCCGCACGAGCGGGCTCGTCGCGCCCAGGATTATCGACTTAAGGAAGTAGCGATACAGGGCGTTTATGAAGGCCAACATTTGGAAGCGCGTCTCGGTTCGCCGGCGCAGGCTCTTGTCCCTTCGCGCGCGACGTCAGGGCGGTCCAGCCTCGTGATGCAGCTCACCGCCCCGCATCAAGCGACGGGCGATGTCGGCGGTCTGCAGGGACGCGCGTTCGGTCGGTGAATGGGCCGCCAGATAGCGCGCAACCGCGATGAGGATGTGCCGGCCCTCGTCCATGTCGCCCCACGCGCCGAATTGCCGCACTCCCGCCTCCAGTATCTGATACGCATGGAAGCCGGCATCTTCGCGCAGCACCGCGTGGGCGAGCGTGACGATCAGCGCCTGCGGCGAATGGCCGAGCGTGAGATGCCGTGCCACCAGGCTTGCGGCGAGATCGACTTGTCGCTGCCGGTCGAAGGTGTCGAGCAAGGCGGCGCCGATCGTCTCTGGATCCGCGGGCAGATCATCGAGCGGCTCGCCTCCGTCGCCCGGGATGCGCGCCGGCGGCACGTTGAGATAGCGAGCAAGGTGGAGCGCCATAGCTCCGTGCAACACGCCGCGGACGGCCGTGACGCCGGTGTCGCTATTGGCAGCCCCGATGCGCTTCAGCATCTGGTGGACGGCGTTGGCGTAGGTGAAGACGTGATGCGCCGTCTCCCAGTCGGCGTGCTCGTTGGCATTGCCGAAGCGCGCCACTCTGAGCGCGGCCGCGTACGCGAGGGATTGGCCAAGGTCAGCAGGCGCGGCGCCGGCGCGGATTGCTTCCTTGAGCGCATCAACGATCCCGGCCGGATCGTCACCGAGCAGCGTCTGCGCAAGGGCGGCGTGGCCTGACCAGTCATGCGCGCCGCGTCCGGCAGTGAACAGGTCCGCGAGTTCGCTGGTTGAGCCCTCGCACAGCGCGATGAGGTCAACGGGCTGGCGCCAGGCCGTCGATTCCTCGGCGCCACGGGCCGCCACCATCTGACCGACGACCGTCGGTAGCAGAGCCGCCGCGTGTTGCCAGCCGATCAGGTCGAGGCACTCGAACGCCTTGTTGATGAAGTCGAGCGAGTGCCCGGTGTCGGCGAACGCCCGCTCGGTCGCGGCGGCGAACAGGGCATCAGCGAGTTCAGCCGTAGAGAAGCCGGCGGCAATCGCCGTGAGCAGGGTGCGCTCGGCCGCCTCGCGATGGCGCACGCTCGTCCAGCGCAGCAGCCAGCGTTTGAGCGCGGCCCGATTCGGCCGGCTTCCAAGCGGCGTGCGTTCCCGCCGCGGGGCCTCGCCGTCGCAGTCCGCCGCGACGCGGCGCGCGCCGTGGAAGAGGGCGAGATAGGCGTCCTCCTCCGGCAGCACAGGCAGGAGATTGGCGAGTGCCGTAAGGATCGTCAGACCTGCGCTCCAGCCGTCGCGATTTAGCGCCCCGAACAACGCCACCTGCCGGACGGTTTCGACCTGCGGCACGCCGGCGGCGAGATGACCATGGATGGCCTTCGCAATGACCAGGCTGAGGTCGTGGGCGAGGCCGTCGGCAAGCCGCTGATGCCAGTGCGCGGCGATATCGGCATCTGTGAAGGTGGCTTTCACCCAGACGTTACCATTGCGCACCTCGACCGGGCAGATCGGCACGTCGTCCGCCCAGAGATCGAAGGTGCAGCCGCTTTCGAGATCGAAGCGCGCGTGATGCCAGTGACAGGTCAGGATGCCATCCTCGAGGCTGCCGCGATCCAGCGGGAAGCCCATGTGCGGGCACCGATTGTCGAGAGCGAAGACGCGCCCGCGGTCGCAGATGACGAGGATCGGACGATGGTCACCGCGCATAACGAGCCGCCCCTTGAGCGTCAGCTCCTCAAGGCTGCCGGCCAGCGCGAATTCCTTGCTGGGCGCGTCCATGAGCATACCTCCCAATGTGGCTTGGTGGGCCGCTACAGGTACTCCGCAACATAGGCTGCGTCTGCACCCACTGCGAGGAAGACGCGCTGCAGGCCTGGCCGCCCGTAAGAGGATCGACAGCCCTCTGAAGCCGCCGACCGAAACGTAGGCGCGCTAAGGGCAGCGGACAGAAATGGTGTTGTCCTGGTTAGGAGACCCGGCATTGGGAAATTAGGACAGTGTTGCGGTCGGTACTTACACGGAGTCCACTCAGTGCGCTGATACCTCTAAGGTGCTCTCGCCGGGGCTGGCATTTTCATCCCGAACAAGATTGTGACCGGCAAGGGGTCGCCAAAAGCGGCCCCTTTCGATTCCTGTGGGTGTGTCAGCGAACAGCGTTGAGTGGTCGTTTGTCGCCGTGGCAACGACCGGATTTGCGTTCATGATCGTCGACATCGTGATGCTATCGATGATGTAGGGCGGCTGCGCCCGCAGTTTGAGAGATCTCAACCTCGCGTGGTCTTCGCAGCGACAGCGTTCCGTAGCATCTCGCGCTCTCGACTGAGGTTTTCGACCTTCGCGCCGCATTCGCACAACAGCAGCTCTGCGATGCCGTCGGGACGCCGGCCCGCTGCAGCATTCGGATCTCGCGCTCCTGCGCGCGGATCTGTTCCCGCATGCGGGTGATCTCGAGAATCCGCGGGATCTAGACCTCGGCTTCTACCTCTTTCGTGGAGGCATTATCTGGCGCGCTGTCCCTAGCGACGAGGTCGTCCACAGCTTGGCGGAACACGTGGAAAAGCAGCACGCCCCACAATTCGGAACCCTGTGTTAGCAGCCGGAACGAAGCTCGGGCGCAAGGATTCGTGTCGGCGCAGGAGAAATTTCGATGCTGGTGATGAAGGAGAACCGGGCGGCGATCCGGACGCTGCGGGGCTGGGCGATCTCCGCGCTGCAGGAAATGGGCGCCTATCTTCGAATGCGAGGAGCACGGCTGGATGCAGGACCGCGCCGACCCGCACGCGCGAAAGCGGGCCTTCGACATCGCGCGACGGGATCAGCCGCCCGGCGTGTCACCCGAGGCAGCCGTCGCCGAAATCCGCGATATTCTGGATTCGATCGGCGACACCTGCCCGGAGTGTCCGCAGGATTAGCTCACCGCTCGGATGCCGCGGGCTCCGGGCGCGATCGGGCGAGCTCGAGCCATGCCTGCGCCACCTGGATCCAGCGCTGTCGCTCGAAGCCGCGGGCGTGCACGGCTTCCTTCATGGCCGCTTCGGCCTGTCCTCGAGGATCGTAGTCGCTGCCCATGCACGACTTATCATAGGCGGATAGTGTAAACGACAGGTGGCGGGCGGCCCGTAAGAATCGGGACCTGAGTGTGACCTCCCTGCCTGGCCGAAATCTTCTTCGCGCCCCTCCTCGGTCCGGACGACCCGCCCCGGGCGGCGTGCTAGGCTGGATGTCTTCTGTTCTCGGATCCATTGTCGCTAGAGGTTGATTATGCCCGCCTATTTCATCGTTCAAAACACGATCAAAGATGAAGCGCAGTATCAGAAATACGTCCAAGCCGTCGTGCCGTTCATGGCCGGTTTCGGCGGAAAGCTTGTCGCCAGACGCGCGAAAGTGGAGGTACTGGAAGGTGAACACGACCAGCGACCGGTCGTCATGTTCGAGTTTCCCGACATGGAGGCGATCCACGCGTTCTGGAATTCGCCGGACTACGTTCCGATCAAGAAGCTGCGCGAAGGTATAGCCACCATGAACATCTGGGCCTTTCCCGGCGCCTGATCGGTTAATGACAGGCCGCAGGCGGGCCGCAGCAACCTGGTCAATGGGGCGACCGTCGGGACTGCCGGCAGGCAGGGAGAGCTAACCGCTGGCCGCGAACAGATCCCATTTGCCAGGCAGCCCCTTTAGCTCATACGAACCGCGTTCGCTGAAACGCAGGCCCGCGCCCGCGACGAGATCGGTCACTACGCGCGAACCAGGACCTCGTCAAGCGCGCCACGACCATAAGCCGAACCGGTCGCCCAGCCAGCGGCAGATCGGTGAGACGTCGCTGATATCGGCTATGGATCCGCCCAGAACTGGCTCTGCATCCGGGACAGAGGCCCGTGTCACCCGTCGGACGCACGGTGATCACGGTTGCAGTGCCCTCACAGACGGCACTCTCCACAACAAACCCAGGAGGGACCAAGGCCGACGGACGTAACGCTCGCTGCATCATGTTGATTCCCTTATGAACCAATGCAAGCCGGGCGCCCGAACTTCATCAAAAGTGAGTCAGAGCCAATTTTGCATGCCGAATGACAATCCAAGCCCACGGCGCTCATGGTCGGCGCTATGATGTTCGGCGGTCTATTCGCTGGCATCAGGTTCGATGAGGTCGATGGCGACATCCTGTTCGAGGCCAAGAATGAGGACACGCGACGAAGATCGAGGATGACTTCGCGCTGCACATTTCGATCATCGCGTCCAAGATACGGAGCGAGAGATCAACATCGTGCTGGCGTTGCCGCGCCAGCTTGCCAGTTGAGCCTAGGAAGGCATGCCGATCCGGCAATTGTTCCCATCGATGTCGCGATCCCTCTGCAGATCAGCTTCGAGTTCTGCGACTATGGCGTAAAGCAAGCTCGCGGCCAGCGGATCAGTGACCTCCCGCGCCAGTAGCCGGTAGCGCGCGATCTGGATTTCCTGCTCTCTGAATTGGCGCTCTGTCATGAGTTATGTCCTCCGACAAACCGACGCAGAGCCTACCAAGTTGTTTCGCTAGAATTTTCGGATCATTTCGTATGGTTTTTAATTGGTAAAGGAAGCGTGGCCTACGCAGCCAACATCGACAGTGCAAAAATGGTCGGCATGTCCGGTGTTGCCCTGACAGACGACGTTGCGATGGCTTAGCCCCTGGTTCTGCTTGGGCGCCAACACCGGACGTCGGCCAGAATGGCTATTCAATCACCTCGTCGGCAATCAGCAGAAAGTCGCAACTGAGGGGGCGTGTGAAACGGCGTTCTGTGAGACGGGGCCACAAGCCGACGTCACCGGTCAGGCGAACATAGAAAAAGGCCGCCAACTGCGGCGGCCTCTTATTCACTTATCGCTTCTTTTGTCTTGGCTTTGTAGCTGGTCTCTGTGTAGCGATTTCCGTGCGGACAGCTTGTGCTTCTTGAGCCAGCCGTAAAGCCCGAAGCCGCTCCATATTCGCGCGAACGGCGACAGCCTTAACTTCGGCTTCTTGGAGTGCCGTCTCGGCTTCCGCTCTAGCTAGTCGCAGCCTGTTAGCTTTGGCAAGCTGCTCTGGAGACTGACTGTCGGGTTTGCCCGACATCAAACGCGCAGGTTTTCTGCGCTGCTTTTGCCGCGCTTGGGGTCGACTTTGACTTCGTAAGAAATCTTTTGGCCTTCTGCCAAGCCAGAAAGTCCGGCGCGCTCTACTGCGCTGATATGCACGAAAACGTCTTGGCCGCCGTCATCCGGCGCGATGAAGCCGAACCCCTTTTGACCGTTGAACCACTTCACCGTACCCGTTGCCATTGGCGTTTCCTCTATGCTTGTACGTTGGAGGAATACCACAATGGGGTCGTTTTGGACATAGCGCCCAATATCTAACGCCCACTGGCTCACCGGGAGCTGCACCGGATCGATGGCGCGAGGCCGGAAGCCGAGTAGCGCAGGTGCCACTGCCAAGGACCCCACCACCGCTTTTATCGAGGCGGGTTCAATCCACTGTGAAGCCAGCCCATAGCTTCGGAATTAATCGGGTCTGCGGGAGCTTGTGCTTCGTATATCGTTGGGCAGTTAGTACACCTCAAGGTTCGGTGCTCGAACCCCGGTCTTCCCGGTACAACCCTGAGAACTTCCACCTTGCCTCCGCACCTCGGGCAGCGGGGCCACATCGTCTCGCGGGGTGAAAGCTTGTTAGTGAGCTGCGCGTCGGGCATGAGACGCTCCCTTCTACTGTGAGGGCGGGAGCACAACACTCTCAGTCACCGATAAAGGCCACGGGCGGCGCGGTGATGACGGCAGCCTACGCCCGACGCACGCACCGCGTATAGCAAAAAAAGGACACACAAGTACCCGGTGCCAACTGTGGCAGCGTCAATGCTGTCTGGTCCATTTCGAACGTGAACTTAGCCTTGCAGCACCGGGCCGTTGTCATCTCGGACTTCGATGGCCATTCGGTGCCCTGGGGAGCTATCGCCGTTACCCCTGACTGCGTTCTTCCATGTCTACCAATGAGCGAGCGGCTTCTTCCTGTACGGATTCAATGTCGGGGAGTTCTATCCATTCAAGGCGCAGCCGAATTGGTTATGGTTGTTTGGGGTTCGTAGCTGCGATGCTCGGAAGCGCGCGGGTCGGACGCTTATCATTGGGTTTCTTGACTGGGGCGGCAATCAATCCCTCTCGAATAGCTTGTTTCCGGGCCAGCTTGCGAGCGCGGCGAATCGCCTCGGACTTCTGGCGTGCCGCCTTTTCCGAGGGCTTCTCATAGAAGCTTGCCCCCTTCATTTCTCTGAACACGCCTTCGCGTTGCATTTTCTTTTTTAGAATTCGAAGCGCCTGCTCGACATTATTGTCGCGAACCAAGACTTGCATTCGTCAGAACTCCTAATTCGCCGCACTATGTCTGAAAAGACGCAGCCTGCGACGCAGAGCGCCGCGCGACAACTTAAGTGGCCAATTGTCATATGGTTCCCCGCCGACTACGTCAATCCAGAAGAGAGAAACCAAATCGGACTACGCGCGTCGTAAGCAGATGGAAATCCACCTTGTTCGAGTCACGACCGATGACGCAGAGCGCCGGATTTGGCTAGCTGCCACGCCGCGTGAGGAGGCCGTGGATCACCGGCATCGCCTTCGGGTGGATCGGTTCAACGACGGCATTCGGTGAGGTGGTCAAGAAGCCGTAGACCTGATGCGGCCCGGGATGGGCTTGGACTTGGTGCCACGATCACCATTGAACTCGGTCCAGATGCCAGCAAACGCGAACAGCGGCCGGTCCTCATTCAGCGCGAACAGACCGCATCCTTTTTCTTGGTCTCCGGGTTCGGCTCGGGCGCGTACTCGGCGAAGCTGTTGGCCGGGACCAAGCACCGGTTCTCCGGCTTGAGCCAGCCCCGCCAGTGCGGCGACGACGTGTTGCGGATGTTGGTGACCGGCGGCCCGCCTGTGCGCGGCGGCGGTGGCATGCCCCAGCGCATGAGCGCTATCTCGGTCCCGGCTTCTGTGTTGCGGATCACCGGAGCTGGATAGTCGGGGAAGACGCCGGGCATCGGCTGCAAGTTGCCGACGTAGCGATTGACCACGCGGAAGAGCGCCAGGATGGCGGCTTGGTGGTGGTGATGCTGTAGATGGGGTGATTGCGGTTGCTGCTCGAAAGGCTCAGCCTGGAAGGGACGGCGCTATTTCGAGGTGCGGCGATGTGATGCTCAGAACCATACTTTATCAGGCCGCGCTTGCACTTCTTACCCGCACCCAGCGTTGCCGCATTGAAAGCCTGGGGTGTAAGGGTGGCCAAGCGACGCGGCCTTCGCCGAGCGGTCGTAGCAGTCGCACGAAAATTAGCGATCGTGATGCATCGGATCTGGGCAGATGGAAGCGAGTTCCGGTGGACCCGCGAGGAGGCGACCGCATGATCAATTAGCAATTCAGCGGATCCGCCGAAAAGGCGGGAACGACGTCCTGCGAGGACGAGGTCGGGATGACTGCGCTGCAACCTCTGTGCCTGCAGCACGCGCCTAATAGATAGCAGCTCCCGATCTTCGGACAACCATCGTGAGGCGGCTATGAACGTCGACCTCGTAGACAAGAGCGAGCCTCGCAGGCTGTCGGTAACGAGCTGAACCCTTGTGCCAGCAACCGCAATCAGACAAGGTTGCACATTATGCAGCCGGACGGCCTCTCCAGCGCTAACGCGTCTTAATCGGTAGGTCTCTCAGCTTCCGCACGTAATAGCCTTGCCTCTGAACCGCCGACTTAATCTCGTCACTGACTTTGAGAACTTTCTTCTTAGACTTGCGCCATCGCCCCAACGTACCAACGGGTATCGGAAGTCCTTTACTAACGACGAGCAGATCGCTTCTTTCGTTTAAATAAACGTCAAACATGGTCGCCCATCCCCGAGCCAATTGATTGGGTTATCGTTTTGGAGCAGAACGGGGTTTTGAAATTGCAACACCGGCCCGCTTTTTTCGTCACTTCACCGCAGACTCGGTGCTCCGACAATAGCAGTTGGTTTCCGGCTTGTGCCCTGTGAATTGTGGGGAGTATTCCCGGTGTTCATCCAACCGCCTATAGTTTTCTGCTTGGATGTTGCTCGCATGTCACGCGCACACACCAACAGCTGTGAATTGGAGGCAAGTCGTCTCAGTTTAGCCTACTAGGCGCGGCTGTTGGAACCCTACGCAAGGGAGCCAACGATGCCGATTAACGACTTGATAGACAGATTGATCGAAGAATGCCGTGGCGACGTTCACGGGGCGCTAAAGGCACTCCTCTTGATCAACGAGCGTCTCGAGGCCGAGCTGCAATACTTTTATGAACAATCCGACTTCGATCCGCCGCATCGGGGCACGCTGCACTAAACCACTATTGGCCGCACCGCCTGTGCGTGGCGGCGGTGGCATGCCCCAGCGCATCAGCGTCATCTCGGTCCCGGCGTCGCCCCGTAGCCGAACAACCTGATGTTTAGGCTGCTGAGGGTCATGAGGCCAGGCTCCCGGGCACTCCGAGCCTCGACCTCAGTCCTGAACCGGCGTCGATGCGATCCGCTGGCCGCGAAGGCACCTATAGACGCGCACGGCTCTCCGGCCTCCGATCGGAGGCAATTGTCCGAGCGGCATCATTTCACGCTCGCATTTTTCGCACGCCGGAGGTCGCTGGGAATTGATATGGACTTGCATGGCAATTGGAGCGCTACTCGATCTGGGACGGCCGGACCACTTGGGAAAACTACGGGTGGGGATGGCGCCGCCGCACTGTGCAATGCGTTCCCATGGCTTATGGGGGTGATTTTCGCACACCCAACCGCGGTCCTCGCAAGCGGTGCATTTCATCGGGCAGGCCCAGCATTTTCTGCGTGAGGCGGACGCGCTGGTCAGACCAAGCTAATCGCGCCGCGCATCGGCCCTTAGGCCGTCGGACGTAACCTCATAGTCCTCGCCCCGATGCCTGAGCCAGCCTGCCTTGACCATCGCGATTGCGGTCTCCTCGCTGCATAAACGGTGGTTGTCGCCGGGGCAGTACAGCTTCCCATTGTGCGCGACCAGGTGGCCGGTGGCCGTACAGGTGCGCCTGCCTCAACACTCTGCGCATTCCGGGCGAGGGCTTGACCATAGCGCCTATCAACTTTGGTTGCCCGTATTCGTTCCGGTGAATTCCTCGTAGCGCGTTGCCGGCGCGGAAGGAAAATTCCTGGAAGTCGATGCAGTTGGGCACGGCGAGAGCGACAGCCCGCCACCGAGACGAAAATGCCAATCTACTGGCAGGTGCTGTCGCCGGACTTGGTGACGATGGCGCGGAGAATGCTGAGGCGCCACCGCAAGCCGGCCGCCGCTGGTCCGGGGCGCTAGTGTCCCAATTCCCACACTTGCGACTGAAAAGGCGTCTGCTTGTCGGCTTTCGAACAGACTGGCGAGCGCCATCGGTTCAAACGACTGATATTTGCTATCCCTTACAGGTAAACGACGGCGATGGCCCTGGAATTCCACCGTGCCGTCGAGCACCCGGAAATCTGGAGCGCAAGCAACGCAGGCTTTTCGTTCGTGATCAGCTATGAGAGCCCCAACGGCCCCGGCTTTCGCGGGCGCGCCGGCTATGTGGCGTCGTGGCGCCGAGCTATCGGGGGTAGCGGCGCGGTCAAGATCGGCGGCTCGCCCTTCAAAATGCTCGCCGAAGCCGAGCAGGCTTGCAACGCCACCCTAAAGCATCTGACGAGGGAAGACTGATGTGAAGGCTCAACGTTGCCAATCGCGCTTTGAACGATGCGAGGCCACTTGGATCGTCTGATGATGCGATGGCAATTCGTGCACAGCACCATAAGGTCTCCTCGGTCCGGACGGGGTCTTCGCGCGCCTCGACCACGCAAGAAGCGCACAAGGAAATATCGCATCATAGGCTGATGCAGCTTGGCTGGCGTCCGTAGCCTCGCCTAACTAATGCCGCATCCTCGTTTCGATCGGCGTCCCGTCGAGCGAATTCAACATGGTATTGATGCTCACCAACAGGCGCTCGATTTCATCTTGCTATTCAAGCGACGCTCCTCTTGCAGCCGCTCTAAGAGCCGCTGCTTTCGCGTGAGGAGTTCCGCAACAGTCGGCATCATTGCAACCCTCTCAGAAAAAATCGCAGCTCGTGCAACCAGTCTACTCTTGTGTCGTCCGTCAGGCTGCTCCCGCGACGACTACTCGATCTGCACAGCCGCAATGGAGTTGACCTAGAATAACGCTAACCGGGGCGGGAAACTTTTCCTTTTGAAGGCCGCCGGCAGCATAACCATTTGCATTTCGATGTTATCGGAAGAGGCAATCTCATTGTGCCGCTCGCGGATATAGTTCGCCGTCATCGGCTTGTCATCGGGGCGCAGCGAGAGCCGCTTTGGCGTCACATGATCGATAGCCATCAACCACCCCACAATCCGCACTGGAAATGCAAAAGCCCTAGCCTCCTCGGCTAGGGCTTTCAGTGCAGGGAGATGTCATCTAGCGGGCTCAAAGCCCCGAGGGAGCTAGTCCCTCCATCTCCACCTTTCTCTCCCATCTATGGAAGAGTTTAAAAGACCTCCGTAAAGGAAGCCCACAACGGGGAATGCTGTCCAGGACTGGGCGCATCCCCCAACTATAAGTACTTGCTACGGCGGCGCGTATCCAGCCAGCACGGCTGCCCTTTCCCGTGGCCCCCCGGCTGACCTTAGCTCACCGAATGGGCCATCGTCCGGGTACATTGAATAATCCGAACTTCTTGGACCCGGCTATGGCGCGCACGGCGGCGCGCCGATCGGACGATTGCGAGCGCACATCCGTGGTCCAGCGTTTAGGGGGCGGGTTCTACTCGCAGGTTAGGCCACGGAAACCATAAATTCAGGGAAGACCTGTCGGGGGGAACGTAGGTAGCCCTCCCCCGCTACCAAAATCTACGATTCTTGCGCGCACCTTGCGATTTTGCGGGCTTGGCCGCCGGACGACGGTTCTGATTCTATCAGACTGTTCGTGTCCCTTCCGGCAAATGGCCGGGTCACGCGGAATCGCTTCGTAGCCCAAGGCGTTCAAGCAGGTTGATCGGGAGCGGAAAGACGATGGTCGATGACCGTTCGCTCGCGATGTCATGCAGCGCTGCGAAATAGCGGAGCTGCATCGCCTGCGGCTCCTGGGCGAGGATGCGGCCGGCCTCGACGAGCTTCTCGGCGGCCTGCTCCTCACCCATCGCGTTGATGACCTTGGCGCGTCGCAGACGCTCCGCCTCGGCCTGCTTGGCGATCGCGCGCACCATGGTTTCGTTGAGGTCGACATCCTTGATCTCGATCCCGGTGACCTTGATACCCCACACGTCGGTCTGCTTGTCGAGGATCTCCTGGATATCTGCGTTCAACCTGTCGCGTTCCGCCAGCATCTCGTCGAGCTCGTGCTTGCCGAGCACCGAGCGTAGCGTGGTCTGTGCGAGCTGGCTGGTCGCGGCCATGTAGTCGCCGACCTTGATGATGGCGCGCTCGGGATCGACGATGCGAAAATAGAGAACGGCGTTGACCTTGACCGAGACGTTGTCGCGCGAAATCACATCCTGGGGTGGAACGACTTGCACCATCACCCTGAGATCGACCTTCACGAGTTGCTGGACGATTGGAATGAGGATGATGAGGCCCGGGCCCTTCACGCCGGTGAAGCGGCCGAGCGTGAAGACGACGCCGCGCTCGTATTCCCTTAAGATGCGAATGGCCTGGGTGAGAAATATGACGACGAGCAGCGCAAGCGCTGCATAAGTCAAATATTCAAGCATCATGCTGTACCTCCCTCGCCGGCGGCGGCGGGCACCCGCCGTACCACAAGCGTCAAATCGACGATGTTGGCCACTTCGACCACCTCTCCGGGCTTGAACATCTCGGCGCTGCGCGCCTGCCAGCGCTCACCATGAGCGAACACGTGGCCTTCGTTCTCGTTCCAGTCGAGGACCTCGGCAGGGAGACCTCGCATGGCTTGCGCGCCGACCCGTGCAGGACCCTTGCGGGCGCGGCGAAGCGAGCCAAGCACGACAAGAATAAAGCCAATGATTATCGCCGCAGTGATGCCGATGACCCACCACGACAGCCGGTAGCCGGGCGCCTCGACCCTGATGAGCATCAGCGCTCCCAGCACAAAGGCGATGACCCCTCCGAGGCCGATCACGATGGTCGGATTGAAGGCTTCGATGGCGAGCAGCGCGATTCCGATCAGCATCAAGGCGAACCCCGCGTAGTTGATCGGCAAGAGGTTGAGGGCATAGAGGCCCAGCAGGAGGCAGATCGCGCCAACAACCCCTGGAGCGACCGCGCCGGGAGACATGAATTCGAAGATCAAGCCGTAGATGCCGACCATCAGGAGAATGAACGCAATGTTGGGATCGGTGATGACCGCCAGGAAGCGCGAGATCCATCCGGGATCGATGGTCTCGAGGACGGCATCCTTTGTCGCTAGACGTTGGGTCTTGCCGCCTGCAACCTCCACCACGCGGCCATCGATCTGCCTGAGCAACTCGGCCGGATCGCGTGCGATGAGGTCGATGACATGGGCCTGCAACGCGCCGTTGGCAGAGAGGGTCGCGGCCTCGCGGACCGCCTTCTCGGCCCAGTCAGCGTTGTGGTTACGCAGTTCGGCGAGGCTGCGGATGAAGGCGACGGCATCATTCGTCACCTTTGCCGTCATGGCGTCCTTCGGCTCGCCCTGGCGGTCGCCATCCTTGTTGTCCTTGCCGTCCTTGTCCGGAGTGCCGCTCGGCAGCCCCGGTATCGGGCCGCCGATCTGCACCGGCGTTGCGGCACCGATATTGGTGCCCGGTGCCATGACGGCGATATGGGTCGCATAGAGAATATAGGTCCCGGCGCTCGCGGCATGGGCCCCGGAGGGAGCGACATAGCCGATGACAGGAACGGGCGAGGCGAGCACATCGGCGATGATCTCGCGCATGCTGGTGTTGAGACCGCCCGGTGTATTCAGACGCAGAACGACGGCCTCGGCGTGTCGTTCGCCGGCCCTGGCCAGAGCGTCCTTCACGTAACTGGCCGACGCCGGTCCGATCGCTCCGTCGATCGATATAGTCAGTACAACTTTGCCGCTCTCCTCCGCGAAACCGGGACGGAGGGAGACAACGAGGGCGACGACTGCAATCGCCGCAACGAGGGCCGCCTTTACAGTCTGCACGGCAAGGACTCCCTTGCCGAAAATATGGCGTTCCGCTCCGGGACCTCAATGCCCGCCGATCGGGATTGAGGGGCGTCTCATGTCGTTGTGCAATGCGAATTCAGGGGCGGTCGGATGCACGCCGCCGGAAAACCCTGTAAGCCGTCAAACCACTTGCGGAGGTGAAGCTAAGGAGCCCGCCTTTGTGCCGGTGATGATGGCGGGCGTCTCGACGAGGCGGCCGAGATCCGCCTCCTCGGTATAGAGCGCCGGCGTCACGCGGATGCATTGCCCCTTGGCGACACCCGCCCGGCGCACAGTGTGCACCTTGTCCCCGTCCCTGAGCTTCGCAACGACGGCGTCGTTATCGGCCTTGCTCGTCTTGCCGGCAAGGCGGAAGGAGGTGATGGCGCCGTAGAGGCCGGCTTCATCAGGCGTCAGGATCTCGATATCCTTGAACGGGCGGACACGGCTCACCCAGTAGTCGCGCGCAAATAGCGCAGGTGGGCCTGCTTGGCAGGTGATCGGTCGCGATCTCGTCGCGCGATAGTTGATCTTCAATCCAGCAGCCGCAATCCGGCGCGCATCTCCTAACGAGCTGCGCCTGAAGCGTCAAAATGATTGTAACTCAGTGTTTCCGTTCGGGAAGAGGTCACACTGGTTAACAAAACGGCGGTCTTGGGGATATTCGAGGAACACCTGGTTGGTGGACTCTAACCACCAACAAATTCGGTTCGTTGGCCGTACAAAGTTGTGGGTCTGTCCTCCTCATGACGCGCATCAAGTCGCTGTTGCTTCCTTTGGGTGTCTGTATCGCGTCGCTGCTGCCCAGGTATGAGGCATGGTGCTTCGACGACGATTGGCGCGATGCGCTGGTTGGCACCTTTGCTTATTTGTCGGTCAGCGACAGCAGCCGAAGCGAGATACCCCCGAATGAGTGTAGGTGCTTGGTGTTCTGCGTAGTTGCTCCCGGAGACGACGATGAATCCGACGACGATTGAGACGCACGTCGCCTCGCACAGCGATCCACCGTCCTCCTCCGAAAGCAAGTTAAGAAAACACGTGCAACTCGCGCAACGGAATCTTGTCCCGGCTATTCATCGTCTGCGGGGTAGTCGCATTGCCCTCCATGGCGTGCGCGCAATCAACGCCACCGGATTCGTCGATATGGACCCTGCCAGTGCCGCCGCTGGCGGTACCGTTTCTTCCGACGCCAGCCGGCTTGTGGACGGTGACGATCGGTATTGGGGAAATTTTAAGCCCGCCTTCGAGGGGGCGACGCGCGGTATGCTGGGCCCGATTCCAATTGTCAACGTTCAACGCGCTGGATCTCGGCAACAATTCATCAGTCCGCGAGATAGCTCGGGCATTGCGCTGTTTGACTATGGGGCGTTCCGAGCCGGTCCGGTTGGCACGTTGCTGCCCAGCCGCAAGGCGGGCAGCGATGCCGCGCTTAACGGGCTTTACGACGTCAGGACGACTATCGAACTCGGTAGGTTCATCGAATATTCCGGTCGATTGGTTCCGCACGCGCGTCGAGGTTCGTCGTGGTTTTGGAGGAAGCGCCGGCGTCTTTGCTGATTTCTCGGCGGATGCGATCGTTCCTGTGTGGGACAGATTAACTCCAGTCTTTTCCGTCAATCTTCGCGATGGTGAATGCTGGCTTGGGTGTATCACTTCTGACGGTCTCAGACGCCAGGATGGGCCTTAGCTATCCCGTTCGTACTTTGAATCTCGGTAAGCTGGCTCCAGCTTTGCAGTTTGCGT
The DNA here is from genome assembly GCF_054185185.1 of Bradyrhizobium sp. UFLA05-153. NCBI lineage: Bacteria > Pseudomonadati > Pseudomonadota > Alphaproteobacteria > Hyphomicrobiales > Nitrobacteraceae > Bradyrhizobium > Bradyrhizobium sp. UFLA05-153. Next base: position 3,567 of record NZ_JBBIAM010000119.1, on the reverse strand, counting down.
TGGCCATGCGACGTTCGGACGCCGAGCGGCGCATTAACAGAGCTCTACGTGCCATGTGCAAAGAGGCGGTTGAAAGTCGAGACAGCGTGCGTGGTGAGACGGTCGCCTCTGCACCGCGGAAGGTCAGCGATTCCATATTCGCGATGTTTGGCGCTGCTGCTGCCCTTGTCGCGACGATGATCGTAGAACCACTCTACATCTGGAATGCATCCGCGAGTGTTCCGATCGGCCTCTAACGTTTGCGGTCTGCGGAAAGCCTCTCAGTCACGGAGCTGGTCGCCGTTCTGCCGCCAGAGCCGCTTGCGACCTTTCTCGACCTGAACGGCTATCTGCCCGCCGGCGTCGCAATGCTCAAACGCGTGCTGGCACTTCCGGGGCAGACGGCCTGCAGAACCGGGCTCGCGATTTCGGTCGACGAGATTGCGGTGGGCGAGGCGAGGGATCGCGACGGGCGCGACCGACCGCTGCCCAAGTGGGATGGCTGTCGCTGGTCGGCGAGGGCGAACTCTTTCTCATGAACTGGCAGCCGACGACTCTCTGGATGGTCGATATTTTGGGTTTCTGCCTGCGTCGGCTGTTATCGGCCATGCGTTCCCAGTGTGGACGTGGGAGGGGTGATCATGCGTGTTTCATGTGTCTGCCGCGTCATTCTGTTATTCGGCCTGCAATATTTGCAGGCCGAATGACAGTCAATTCCGGCATAGTTCTCCACGGCTGTCCTCCGTCTCCAGATGCTTGGGGCCGACTCAAGTCGTGACCCCATTTCATCATCTATCGGAGGACAGCCACCATCATCACCACCCCTTGCTCGGAGCAGGGCCCATTACGGCATCTAGTTGAGGCAGAGCCGCGGCTCCGCCGGACCCTAGCGCCGGCGTCGCGCAGCGTGATCAGCTTGCGGCCGTCCGCCTCTATCAGACCGTCGCAAGACCGCCCCCAACCCCGGCTCAACCTTCAGCGCTAGGGGCGTTTTCTTGTCCACAGTGTCAATCGCGACACAGTGCATCGGCGCGACTCGCCGTATGCTTTTGCCGCGTCCTTCATGGCGCTTTTCTCCCTTAGCCTTGAGCCCGTCGCGAATGGCGGGCTCCCTTCGATAGCGCCTCAGTTGGCGGTCTCGGCCTGTAGGAGCCGGACATAGGTCCCGCTCTCGTGCAGCTCGAGCCAGCCGCGCTCGACCGCTTGTTTTGCAGAGTCCCGCGATGTAGTTGCGGACCTCCGCCCGTATCGCTCCGAAATGCTCAAGAGCTCTGCGGTGACGTCACGACGTAAGCGGGGCCCGTGTCAGGTTCATTGAATAGAACAGAAGCTCCGCTTCAAGCGCCTGGCGAAGATGTGCAGATTGACGAAACCCGTGCTTCTCGTGCTGGAATATGAGTAGACAGGTCGGGACGTTTCGGCGTTGAAGCGAGCAATACATGCTTTGCGCCTGATTGATCGGCACGACCGGATCGTCGTTACCGTGAAGAAATATCACTGGAGCGGAGAGCCTGTCGGCGAAATTGATCGGCGAACGGTCGTGGTAAAGTGCGCTGTTGGGCCTGAATGGCTCAATGAGCCAGTCAGTGTAGTGCGACTCGAACTTATGGGTCTCGGTGGCGAGTGCGACCAGATCACTGATTCCGTAGTAGCTCGCACCAGCGGCAAATTCGGTACGAAAGGTGAGCCCGCACAACGTGGTATAGCCACCAGCGCTGCCGCCCCTGACTGCTAGCTTTCTGTCGTCGACATCGCCACGAGCGGCAAGGAATTTCGCGCCCGAAATGCAATCTGCGACGTCAATGACACCCCATTGGCCGTAAAGCCTTTCCCGGTATTTCCTTCCATACCCAGTGCTTCCGCGATAGTTCACATCAAGGACACCGAATCCCCGACTGGTCCAGAATTGTACCGAAAGATCGAGCGCCGAATCGGTCGCGGTGGTTGGCCCGCCGTGGCTTTTCACGAGTAACGGAGGCCTTTCCGAGGCTGGCGCCCGCCAGTCTGGATTGTAGGGAGGATAATAGAAGGCATGGGCAATTTCGCCATCGCCTGTTCGAAATTCGATCGATTGCGGCGTCGAAAAGTAGTTCTGGAAATCTTGCAAGCTGGCTGATGAGACCAAGAGCTTGATCGGCGAAACCGCTCCCGTGTTCACATCGACGGTCGCGATTGCCGGCGGCGATGTCATGGTGGCATAACGGATCACTATTGTCGTTGCCGTCGCGTGCACACCCGACAAGGAGGAAAATTCCATCGGATAGTCGTGAGCGATCAATGTCGGCAGTTCTAGTCGGCCCAGGCGCCGGCTACCGTTTTGGACAAACGAGTAGATCAGAATCTCGGGTGACATAAACGCGTAGGTCGAGAGGCCGAGCAGCCATTGAGGGACACCGAATTCCGCGTCTCGAGCCAAGATGTGCTCCACGCCGGAGGCGTTCCAACGGTACAGGTTCCAGAAATCTGTGCGGTCGGAAATGAAGTAGAGTCTCCCGTCCGGCGACCATTGTGGCTGAAATATCGATTCGGAACCGCCCTGGACAATTTGTTTGTCTGTCAACGTGCCTGCCTGATCGAGACCTGCGACATTCAGATTAGTGGAAGTCCACGGCATGTTTGGATGTTGCCAGCTTAGCCACGCAAGTTTTGATCCATCGACGTTGAGCGTCGGCGAGGAGTAGAAGTCACATCCGCTGTCGAGCGTTGCTTCACGGCCCGTCGCGATGTCGATGGCGACCAGCGTATGGATCGCTTTAACGACGTCGCCGTTCGGGCGCTCCTCTTTGATCGCGATTAGCCGATTTCGAGCGGCGTCGACGCAAATGTCTGCAAACAAGCAATTCGCACTCGACGTGATTTTCGTCGGAGCGCTGCCCGCAACCTGCTGGTAGATTTGATTGTCGCCGAAATTGACGAAATACATGACGTCGTTGCTGACGGCGTAGGCGCCCCCACCGTAGCTATACACCTGCGATCTTACGCTGAAAGGCGACGGCGTAATATCTCTGATCGTGCCGTCGGCGGCTCTGGCCACGACAATGTTGCGGCCCTTCTCTAGGGGTCTTCCCTCGATCCAGTAGATATTGTCGCCATCAATCCGCGGCTCCGAGAGTGATCCGGTTTCGGCCACAGCCACGCCGGCTGTGATGGGAGAGGTCCACGATCCGAAATTACCGGTCTGCTGACCCACCATGAAGCTCCTCCATCGCTGTTGAGTTCAAGAACGCCACTTTACGCCCACTTACTGGAACCCCAGCCAGCAAATTAGACTCACATCGGACGCCCTGCTCGCCCCGCTTCCGTTCGGCGCCACGCTGGCCGAAGCGGTCGCGGCCCTTGGACCATCGCCGAACCGGCGGCCGGCACGCCGGTAATCGAAATCGGCGGCACGCCGTCCGCGCGGTGCGCGCCCTTCCATGTCCGTGCCGTATTCGCCGGTTGGCGTGGAGGGATCGCTCCGGCGGCGGCCGAGGTGGCGCCCGTGCCCGCGCCCATCATGGCGCTCGCGCCAATGCTCGCCGCCGCGCTCGCCGTAAACGAAGCCTTTCTTCATGTGTCCGGCCATGTCGGCATCTGTCTCTTATACAC
>NZ_JBBIAM010000118.1:0-27844 GCF_054185185.1 Bradyrhizobium sp. UFLA05-153 | reverse complement strand
AGCCATATACGCCGAGAACAAATGGCAAGGCCGAGCGCTTCATTCAGACAGCGCTTCGGGAATGGGCCTATGCCCGAACCTATCCGACCTCAGATCGGCGCGCCCAGGAGCTGCCAATCTGGCTGCATCAATACAACTGGCACCGACCCCAGGGGGTATAAAATCTCAAACACCAATCAGCCGACTCGGTCTAACCGAGGACAACCTCTTGAGGCTCCACATCTAGTGCGCGTCCGGTTCAGTGCCCGGCGCCGGCGGCTTGTGCTGCGTCTGCGCCTGGTTGTTGCGCTCGCCGGTCTCCTTGCAGGCAAGCTGTGTCCACCAACCGTCCGGCGCCTGCTGATAGGCGCTGCAGGTTGACGCTGCCGATTTGTCTTCAGCGGGCTGGTTATTGGAATTCCTGGCGAGCACGGGCGCGGTCAACGCGCCTGCGAGCACACCTGCAAGCAGAATGTGGGCAATCCGCATTTTGGGGTCTCCTTGACGAAGCCGCCTGCATGCTTGCGAGGATTGTGACGATTGTTGGCCAATGCCACCGGTTCCATCGCGGCATGGCTAACGTTTGCGCACGAACGCCTCAGTGTCCCGCGGGCTCGATGGCGATGTCGTTGCGGCGGGCGCAGGCGCGCAGCCAGCCGATGATGCCGGGCTGCACCGAGAATCCGTAACTGTCCTCGACCGTCTTGGCCCTGACAATAAGGCTCGAGTCCTTCTCGATCGCCGCCGCAAGCGCGGCGCCGTGCTGCGGGAAGATGCCGATCTCGTCGGGCCCCTGGACCTGCGCGGAGAAGTCGCCGAACGGCGCGTTGCCGACCTTCAGCGTCGCCTCGATGGCCTGGCCTTCCGGCAGGTTGAGCTTGGAATCCTTCAGCATCATGGTCAGGCCCTTCGTGCGGCTCACCATCAGGAAAGTTCCGAGGCGGCGCGATGGCGTGTCCGTGCCGCCGACATAGTGACGGCGGATGAGGCAGATGATGATCGCGCCGTCGCGGTTGCGGAGCTCGGAGGCGTCCCAGCCCTCGATCTTCTGCTTGTCCTCGATGCCGGGCGGGCCGGCCGGCGTCGGCTGCATCACGGCGATCTTCGGCGAGCGCGCCCGCGGCGCGGGTATCTCCGGCGTGTTGGGATCGGTCGGCCTGTCGATTGCGATATCGAAGGTCTTGCTGCACAGCTTCAGCCAGGCAAGCGCGTCCGCAGGCAGGTTGAGCGCGATCGCGCCGGAATCGACACCGGCGCCTTGCGAGCGCAGTGTCACGGCGCTGGCTTTGCCAAGCGCCGTGAGCGCGCCGTCGGTATCGCCGGGATGGAGCGCGAATACGGGGCCGACCGGGAAGCCGACCGCCGGAAAGCCGCGATTATCGATCACGATCTCGGCCTGGTCGTCCAGCACCTGCTCGGTGGGCATTCCGTCATCCATCATCGAGATCACGAAGCCCGAGCCGCGGCTGATGTTGAGCACGAAGCGGGTATCGACCTTGCCGCCCGCCTCGATGCGCTGCCTCGGCGCGACCAGCACGCATTGCCTCACCTTGCCGTCCGGCCCGACCTGGGGCACGGCGCTCCAGGCGCCTCGCGGAAAGCGCACCTGCTGCCCCGCAACGGGCTTGTCCGCCGTCGCCGCGCAGGCGGGCAATGTTGCGGCGATGAGCGCCGCAAGCGCCGCCGTCCAGCGCTTCCAATGCGTATGTCCCCGAGGCATGGCCCCTCTCGCGTTTTCCTGAGCTTGAGGGGTTGGACGCGAAGGAGGGAGCTGAGGTTCACCGGGGGCGCAGGATGGGCTGCGGGACCGTCATTTGGCGTGAATGAGCCCGGCGAGGTTGGTCTTCTGGGCTTCGCACCAGCCGCTCATCCCGAGCCGACGCTGGTCGAGATCGGTCGATTGGGTTGCGACCGCAACCTCGGCCATCAGGTCATCGTCCTGCTTCTCGCCCATCTTGCCGCCGGTGTGCATAAAGGCGATGGCCTTGCGCACTTTTTCGGTCGTGCCGTCGGGCAGTTGCATGTCCTGCGCTCGCTTCACCAGGTCCTGATAGACGAGATCGGTGCCGGGGCATTCGACCTTGGCGGCGAAGGCCTGCAGGACCATCGTCACATAAACCGACCGCGGCGTGGCCTGGGCGGGTGCAGCAATCAGCATCAAGCCCGCGATCAACCAACCATAGCGCATTCCAATGTCCTCCCGTTTTTTTGGGAGGCTAGCGTCCGGCGTCCCGCTGCGCAATGGGGGTGGAAGATCGCGCGCGCTGGTGCGGGCCGTCAGGTCAGGACGCCACACACGAGGAATGCCGCCCCGTCATGCGATAGCAAATTCGGGATGGCGGTGCGTGACGAGCTAACCGGACCGTTGCCAGCTCGGAACGGGATCGAGCGGCGTACGATAGACCTCGTTGTGATCGCGGTCGGTGACGCGCACGGCGCAGCCCCTGTGCTGAAGATCAGGATTCACCTGCGACAACTCGTTGGCCAGTTGTTCAGCGCGATCGGAGGCGACCTCGAGGTCTTCGAGGATAATACTGCCCTGGTTCTTGAACTCTTCACCAACCACGAGATCGAAGTAGTAGTAAGGCATCTGAGGTCCCCAAGTCTTGACTAATCAAGTCCTGAATTCTCAAGTCCTGCGATGAGTCTCACGTCAGAGATCATATCACTGAGTCGATCTCTCCCGAACGAAGCGTCCGCGTAATCTCTGTGCGTATGACGCAAAAATCATGTGCAGCGCGCGAGGTCGTTAAGATTTTATTAAGTATGCGCGCGTCATGCTCGCAGCATGAAATTGTAGCAGAACCGGGCTCCGGGAACCGGCAGTTGCAAGAGAAGGCCGGCGGCATAGATCCCGACGGCCTTTTCTCTTTCCGTGCACAAGCACAAATCCCCGCTACCGTAGTCGCCCGGACTCAATGTCTCACGACGACTCAGACAGCGTCACCTCTGCTTCGCGTGAGCCAGCGCACGAGCGAGACGAGCGCGTAGATCATAATCGCAAGCGGTGCGAACAGCACCAGCATGCCGAACAGCGTCATGACGTTGGCGACGAAGTTGTCCGCGGCCTGCGGCCCTGCGATCGCTGAAATGATCCAGCTTGCCAGTCCGATCAGCGCAAACAGTCCGACGATCGCGAACAGAATGACCAGCGGGGTTGCCGCCAGCCATAGATTCGAAATGAAGCGTCTGATCGTCAGCATGGTGGTCAGCCCGAGGCGCATGTCCGGTCGGTGAGCGAACCGGTCCTCTGCCTTGGTCTCGCTGTGCCGCCGAAGGGTTCACGAGCCTGAGACTAGTGCACCGGCATCGGCGGGCGCACCACAGGTCCGTCGTCATCAGCGAGCTGCGAAGCGGAAGCAGGCGGTGGCGGCGGCGGAACGGCAGCAGCTTGCGGCGGAGGTGCGATCGGCGCCGGCGCGTAAGTCGGTGCATAGGCCGGGGCGGCGGCCACGGGCCTGGGTTTGCGCACAGGCGGCGCGGGCGGCCGCGGCGGCAGAGCAGAGAGCTTCGCGCGTGGATCGGCAATCCTGGCCTCAGCCGGTCTCGGCGGTGCGGAGGCCTTCGCGATCTCGCGTGCCATCTGCTCCTGGCTTGCTTTCAGTTCGGCGATGTTGGCCTTGAGCTGCTCGATCTGCTGCGTCATCGCGGCGAGATCGCGCGTCATCGACTGGAGCGACTGCGGCGCGTCGGACGCGGTCGCCGGTGCGCTCGTGTTGCTGTTGTCCTGCGCCTGAGCCGGAGTTGCCGGTTGCTCGGCGGGTTGATCAGCCGTGGTGGCTTGCTGCTCGGTTGACGCAGGCTGCTCCGTCACCGGCGGCGTTGCCTGCGACGGCGAAGCGACCAGGGCCGGCATCCATGCGGCGACCATCGCTTTCGCGGTATCACCGTGAGTCTGCCAGGCGACGGTGGCGGCGGCGCTGCCTGCGGCGAACAGCAGGGTGACGAACGCGCCCCTGAGCCATCTGCCGACCGACGAGCGCTTGCGTCTGATGTCGCCGGCCGCTGCGCGAACTGCGGTGTCGACCGACAGCGCCGCAGCGGGAGCCTCCGTCACCAGATTGATCTTCGGCTCCGGACGTAGTGCGCTGTCAGGCACGAGCGTGGGCGCGGCCTTGTCCGGGCGCGAGGCGAGGACGATCTCGGGTGCGATATCGAGCGCGTCGTGTGGATCGTTATCCTTCGTCGTGTCCTTGACGATTTCATCGACGATTTGCTTGCTGTTCAGCGTCGCGAGCATCGAGGCTCCTTAAACCTTGGTCGTCCGCATTTGCGCGAGCCGATTGAACGAGATCAGTCGGTCCTCCGCCCCCAGTGCGCACGAGTCCAGCCGGGTTTGACGAAAGCAAGGCGCCGGGAAGGAGAGTGTGGGGCCGCCCCTTGCCGGACATGCCGGCGGAACCCTCGCTCCCGTACACTTGTCAATTTTCCCGCGGTGCTGCCATTTTTTCAGCACGATTTGGGCAGCAGATGTCTATGGTTGGGGGCGCAACCTGGGGCAGGCTGTGCAAAAATCCTCTATCGCAATACTGGTAGCCGCGTTGCTGCCACTGGGCGGTTGCATGCAGGCGACACTGTCGCCGTCCAACAACGCGAGCATGACGCCGCGCGACCGGCAGTTGCTGGCGCATACGCCCTACGCGCAGGCGAGCGTGCCCGAACAATATCTCCGCCACATCGTCGACTATTCGCGCAAGGAGCAGCCGGGCACGATCCTGGTCGATACCGACGCGCGCTATCTCTACTACGTCCTGCCGGACGGAAAGGCGATCCGCTACGGCGTCGCCGTCGGCGAGGAAGCGATGGCATTCTCCGGGGTGGCGCGGGTTGGCAAAATGGCCGCGTGGCCGGACTGGATCCCGACGCCGGAGATCCAGGAGAGGCTGGGGCCTTATCCTTCGCGCGTTCCCGGTGGCGCAGCCAATCCGCTCGGCGCGCGGGCGCTTTACCTCTACGCCGGAAACAAGGACACGCTCTACCGCATCCACGGCACCAACCAGCCTGAATATATCGGCCAGGCGATCTCGTCCGGCTGCATCCGGATGCGCAATGAGGATGTGATCGATCTCTACGACCGGGTGAAGATGGGGTCGACCGTGGTAGTGCTGCCGCCGGGACGGACAGCGCAGTTCGGGGCGGCAGATGGCTTGCGCGGGTAGCGAATAACCGCAGAGGCGAAATCACCTCTGCGCGTGGCGCTATGGAACTGCAAAACGTGAACTGCCGCACAGCGGATTTGCTGCATGCGCGCTATGCCTCACGGGCTAGCTGCCATGGGAGGCACCATGCAGAAATTCTTTCATCAATTGAAAGATGACGACCGCCGCATTGCGCGAAAATGGCGGTGGGCCAGTGTCGGCTTCTACGCCTCAATCCTCGCGGGAATGATCCTGTACGCGGCGCTGCATTGGAATCCGGAGGTGAACTACGCCGCCGTCGATTCCGTGGCGCATGTAAAGGTCGCGAGCAGCCTGAGGCACTGAGATTCGAGCGGTCCTGCTATTCGTCGGGCCGGGCAATCCGCCATTGCAAGGTCGTGGCGTTGCCATTGGTGTCGCCGGGCTCCTTGTCGGCGGGAGACGTATAGAGCGGGCGATAGCGGTAGGCCCACATCTTGCTGCCGTCATTGCGGGTGACCACGGTGAAGTCGCCGACCGCCTTGGCGTCGGTGGGCGCTGACAGCGGCGTCCAGCTCTGGGTGCATTTGCCGTCGCAATTCGACGTCTTGCCGCTGGTGTCACGCTCATAATAATAAAGGGTCATACCCTTGAGATCGACCAGCTTTGGCCCTTGCTTGGTCAGGATCACGCGCGCAGGCGCGGTCGTGGCGTCGGGCTTTGGCGGCGGCGGAGCATCCGAGCCGTGTCCGTTGGCGAGCGCCTGCCCGGAAAAGAGCAGTGCGGCTACGGCCGCCATGACGAACCTGAACATCCAAGGCCCCCGATCGCAAAGTTAAGCACGCGTTAAGCGCAGAATGGGGGCGACGGTAGCAGCCGAAAGTTAGTTCCAGGTTTCGCCGCGTTGCGACAAATTTGGGCACCGGTTGCAATCGGCGAGGATTTGCGGGAACTCTATCGCACGCGATATCCAAGTGGGGAGTTACGCCATGGCCTTTTCGCTCTACGACGCAACGGTTGCCAACTATCTCCAGATTTTGGGTGCGGTCGGCGGCTTCCTCGACAAGAGCCTTGTCCATTTCAAGGAGAAGGGCATCGATCCGGCCGAGGTCGTGGAGACGCGCCTTGCGCCGGACATGTGGCCGCTGCGCGCCCAGGTGATTTCGGTCGCGCATCATTCGCGCGGCGCGCTCGCAGCGGCGAGGGACGGGGTGTTCGTCCCGCCTAGCATCAAGCCCGATCTCGACTACGCCGCGCTTCAGGCGCTGGTGACCGAAGCACGCAACGAGATCTCCGCTCTGACACCCGAGGCCGTCGATGCTCTGATCGGCCGCGATGTCACCTTCAAGGTCGGTGACCGCACGCTGCCGTTCACCGCGGAGGGTTTTCTGATGTCGTTCTCGCTGCCGAACTTCTTTTTCCATGCGACCACGACCTACGCCATCCTCCGCCACAAGGGAGCGCCGCTGGGCAAGCGCGATTTCATGGGCCGGCTGAAGCTGAAGACGTGAGCGCGCTCACGTCGGCGCCTCGCGCAGCGGAGCGCGGCTGAGATCGTTGCCCGCGGCGATCGCCTTGCGCAAGAGCCGCATCAATTCATTGGCCTCCTTGTCCGTCAGGCCGCGCAGCATGATCCGCTGCGCCGCCTCGACTGCCGGCGTGATGGCGCGCAGCGTCTTGCGTCCTTCGTCGGTGATCTCGAGTTCGCGAGCGCGCCGGTCGCGGCTGCTGGCGCGACGCTCGATGAGGCCCTTCTGCACGAGGCGATCGATCACACCGGTGATGGTCGTGCGGTCGTAGGCGATCAGGCCTGCCAACGTCACCTGGTCGAGCCCGGGATTGGCCTTGATGGTCGCGAGCGCCGCATATTGTACGGGCGTGAGATCGAACCCCGCGTCCTCCACCTCGGCGAGGAACACCGCCACTGCAATCTGCTGAAAGCGACGGGCCAGATGGCCGGGCATGTCGTTGTTGTCTTTCACCGGGCGCTCCTCGGATAGAGGGTGTTGACGAGTATACTGATGGTCAGTATACTGATCAATATTGAAGAAGGGGCTAACGCCGACAGCAAGCCCGAAAGAGGGGAGGAGCAGGTCTCATGCAGTTCCATCTCAATGGATTTTTGCCCGGCGACCCCGATATCGCCGACCCCGCAGAGCGCATTCAAGCCTCCGGTGCGACCGGCTCCGTTCCGGACCAGGTCGACGTTTTGATCGTCGGTTGCGGTCCGGCCGGCCTCACGCTAGCGGCGCAGCTCGCCGCGTTTCCCGACGTCAAGACCTGCATCGTCGAGCAGAAGCCCGGCCGGCTTCTCGTCGGCCAGGCCGACGGCGTTGCCTGCCGCACCATGGAAATGTTCCACGCCTATGGCTTTGCCGAGCGGGTGCTGAAGGAGGCCTATTGGGTCAACGAGACGACGTTCTGGAAGCCCGACGACAAGCACAGCGCAAACATCGTGCGCAGCGGCCGGGTGCAGGACGTCGAGGACGGGCTGTCCGAATTTCCGCATGTCATCCTGAACCAGGCGCGCGTGCATGACGGCTTTCTCGACGTCATGCGCAAGTCGCCCGCCAAGCTCGAGCCGCATTACGCGCGGCGTCTGATGGATCTCCATGTCGATCCCGCGGCGCGCTTCGAGGAACGCGCGGTGACGGTGAGGCTGGAGCGCGTTGATCCCGGCCATCAGGGCGAGATCGAAACCGTGAAGGCGCGCTATGTCGTCGGTTGCGATGGTGCGCGCTCCACCGTGCGCAAATCCATCGGCCGTGAGCTGCATGGCGATTCCGCCAACCACGCCTGGGGCGTGATGGACGTGCTCGCGGTGACCGACTTTCCCGACATCCGTTTCAAGGCGCTGATTCAGTCGGCCAATGACGGCAGCATCATCATCATCCCGCGCGAGGGCGGCTATCTCGTCCGCCTCTATGTCGAGCTGACGACGCTCGACATTGGCGAGCGTGTTGCGAGCCGCAACATCACCTCCGACGATTTGATCGCGAAGGCGCGCCGCATTCTGAATCCCTACACGCTCGATGTGAAGGAAATCGCCTGGTGGTCGGTCTACGAGATCGGTCAGCGCCTGACAGACAAGTTCGACGACGTGCCGGAGGCGGAGATCGCGATGCGACTGCCGCGCGTCTTCATCGCCGGCGACGCCTGCCACACGCACAGCCCGAAGGCGGGGCAAGGCATGAACGTCTCGATGCAGGACGCTTTCAATCTGGGCTGGAAGCTCGCCGCAGTGCTGCGCAAGCAGTGCGCGCCGCGCCTTCTGCACAGCTATTCGGCCGAACGCCAGGCAGTGGCCAAAGAGCTGATCGAGTTCGATCGCGAATGGGCGACGATCCTGGCCTCGGCCAAGGGCGACGGCAAGGCTGCGGATGCGGCCAAGACTCAGGACTATTTTGTCCGCCACGGACGCTACACCGCAGGCACGGCGACGCATTATCGGCCGGCCCTTCTCACCGGCAACACCACACATCAGCATCTGGCCAGCGGTCTCGTGATCGGCAAGCGCTTTCACTCTGGGCCGGTCATCCGCCTTGCCGATGCAAAACCCGTTCACCTCGGCCACGTCGCCAGGGCGGACGGCCGCTGGCGCATTTTTGCCTTTGCGGGTGCGGGCAACCCCTCGGCGGGCGAGGGCGGAATTGCCGCGCTCTGCAATTTCCTGAGCCAGGGACGGGATTCCCCGGTGCGGCGCTATACGCCTGGGGATGCGGATATCGATTCGGTGATCGATTTGCGGGCGGTGTTCCAGCAGGATCATCGCGAGCTCGCCATCGCCGCGATGCCGTCACTGCTTCTGCCAGCGAAAGGACGTTACGGACTTCGCGACTACGAAAAGATGTTCTGCCCCGATCTCAAGGGCGGTCACGACATCTTTGCGATGCGCGGCATCGATCGCAATGCGGGATGCATGGTCGTGGTGCGGCCGGATCAATACGTCGCACATGTGCTGCCGCTCGATGCCTACGCAGAGCTGGCGGCGTTCTTCGACGGCTTCATGTTGCAGGTGAATTGAGCGAGGAAATCGTAGCCCGGATGGAGCAAAGCGCAATCCGGGATTAGAGCCCGCGGGACGATACCCCGATTACGCTTCGCGCCATCCGGGCTACGCTTCAAAGAGCGTGTGATGAATGGCGGATGAATATTGAACCCGTCCGCCAACGGTCTTTTGGCTAGTTCGACGCGATGACGCGGAACGCTCGTTCCGTTCGGACGTTCCTGCTCGTACGAGGAGGATCACGCCATGAAGCTTAGACTTTTTTTTGCTGCAGCCATGCTGCTCGCGCCGACCGCCGCGCTTGCGGCGCCTGGCATCGTCACTGCGTCCGTCGGATTGAGGGCAGGGCCGGGGCCCGGCTTTCCGATGGTCGACCGTATTCCCGGTGGGGCACGCGTCAACATTCACGGCTGCCTGCGAGGCAATGCCTGGTGCGACGTGAGCTGGTCGGATGACCGCGGCTGGGTGTCATCGCAATATCTCGAATATCTCTACCGCAACCACTACGTCTATCTGCCCGACTATGTCGACGAGATCGACGTTCCCGTGGTGCCGTTCGTGCTGAGCTCGTACTGGTCGAGCTATTACGCCGGCCGACCCTGGTATCACCGCCGCGACTACTGGGCGAACTATTGGACCTCGCACGAGCGCGACGTGACGCGGTTGACGCTTGATCCGCGGGCCGCGCGCATCGGCCGTGCCGCGACGCGTGACGCCGCGATCGGCGTCGAAGGTCGGACCCGTGCAGGCGAAGCCGGGCGCGTAACGCGCGAGCAGTCTCAAGCTCGTGTGACGCGCGAGCAATCGCAGGCACGCGAGATCCGCGGCCGCCCAGCGGACGCACAGGCGCGGATGACGCGTGAGAACGCGGTGCGTGCGACGCATGAGAATGCGCGCGCCGCTGCCCATGAGAACGCGCGTGCCGCCGCCCGCGTGCAGCCGATGGCACGTCCGCAGCCGCAAATCGCACGCGGCCACGAGGCGCCGCGCGTCTCGGCGGCCCCCGCGGCACGTCCCGCGATGCCGCACGTCGCGCAACCCAATATCAGTCACGGCGCGCCGATGAACGCGCATGCGCAGATGCCGGCTCCGCGCGCGGCTGCACCCGCGACGCCCCATGTCGGCGGTGGTGGCGGTGCCCCCCATATCAACGCCGCGCCGCATGGCGGCGGAGCGCCGGCCGGAGGCCCTCCGGGCCGCGAACGGCACTAAATAGAGCGAAAGCCCGGCCAAGAGCCGGGCTTTTTCTTTCCGGCGTGCACAATTTGAGGCAATTACGCAGAGGTAGATTTCATCGAACGTAACAACTTCACCGGATGATTCGCTCGTCCACTCGGGGCAAGGGGCTTGCGGGAGGATGACGATGAGACAGCAAGGCCAGTCGGAGACGCGCCGGCAAAATGTCGCGATGAAATCGATGTCGAAGGAGGCGAAGCAGCTTGCCCGCGTGATCGCCGGCTATCGCGGTTCGCTTCTCGATCTCGACCAGCAGCGGACGCGGACGAAATTGTCCGACGCCGAAAAAGGCATCTTGGACGAGCGGCGTAATAATTTGCTTGTGACGATTGCAGCATTGGAAGACCGCCTCTCGGCGGTGCAAGGATTGATCGACCTCGGCCGGCCGCACATCATTCGCGTGCATTGACCGCCGCCCAGCGCGCCCGACATCCATAACCTGAGGGTTTCGCGCGCCGCGGCGGCGGTCGCGAGGCTGCACGATGCTCTGGACGGCACCAAATTGCCATGCTCCCGGCGAATTGCCGCCAAAGCCCGCTGGCACGTGAGAAGCGGGTGCAGGGATGTGCGATGGGGACGATTGTGGCTTACAAGATGGTCGCAGAACGCGACAATGAGACGTATAGGTTCGAGCGTGAGAGCCGGCTCGTGATCGTGGCGAAGGCTCGGGTGTGGGCGAGCGAAGGCTGGCAGGTCGTGATCACCGACCAGGATGGCAAGGCCTACGCGCCAGCCGAGTTCGAGGCGTTGCCGGCGGCCTGACCGGCCGCCCGATTGGGGTAGGGGACAATTTTGACGTCATCTGATCGATCGGGGCGTGGGCTGATCGCGCCCCTGTTTTCCGTGGCCGCAGCCGTCCTGCTGACCGCGACCGTTGCGCGCGCGCAAAATCTCGACGAGGGCAAGCCGCCGCAAAAACTGTTCGCCGATGGCTGCGCGAGCTGCCACCGCAGCCCGCGCGGGCTTGCCAAGGGGCGCTTCAGCTTCACGCTCTACTGGTTCCTGAAGGACCATTATGCGAGCAGCGCGGATTCGGCGAAGGCGCTGGCAGCTTACCTCGAGAGCGTCGACAGCCCGCCTGCCGGCAAGCCGCGCGCGGCCGCGAAATCCTCGAAGCCGGCCGGTGCGCCGCGGTCGTCTCTGCGGCCGCCAGCGCCGGTTCCGCAGAGGTAGACCGCCCTACGCGGCTACCCGCTCAGCTCGTGCGCACTTTGGAGGCACGCGAAGCCTGCGGATGTTTCCCTCGCGCATCCCGCGCGGCGGTATGCCTGGCTGCGCGTGCGGCCGCGAGCTTCCTCGCAGCAACCTTCTTGTGCGGCTTCGCCTCGGCCGCGGCCTGCTTGGAGGTCGAGCCGCCGCCGCGGCGGGAGACGTATTCCTGGCCGTCGATCGGGCCAACATGCGGCGGATCGTGGTCGAGATAGGGCCGCCCGATTCCGAGCACCTTGCCGTTGGCATCGACCCACTTCCACAGCAATTCGGTGGAGACCCAGCGCTGCGCGCGGTTCTCACCCTTGACGCTCACGATATCGGCGGCGAGCCCATGGCCATAACCGCCACGCGTGCTGCCGCCATGATACGACCGGTTGGAGGCGGCTTTCAGGCCGCTCGCGATCGACTGACGATAGTCGTCGCGGAAGGCGCTGGTGATGCCGGGCTCGAGACCCGCCGCCTGCGCAGCATGAAGCGCGTGGAACAGCTTGAGCTTGAAGCTGCGGTCCATGCCGCCGATCACGTAATCCATCAGCGACATGCCGGCCTTGTCCGCGGCCTTCGGATCCTTCCAGGCGAAATCCTCGTCGACGAGCTTGGTGAAGGTTCTCGTCACCGTCACCATCCTACCGCGCCGCTTGATCGTGACGCTGCGCCGCTCCTGCTCCTTGATCGAGTCCTCCTTGGGCGTGCGCTGATAGAGCGCCCAGAGATAGCGGTCGATGCAGACGTCGACGACGAGGCACTCGTCGGCGACTTCGAGCGGATCCGGACCCTCGCGCGTAGTTGCTTTCGCGTCGGTCACGACGGGCTCCGCGCTCGCTGCGGCGAGCGGCGGCGTGTCCGCGGGCAGCACGTCCGTCGGATCGGCGGAAGCGAGCTTGACGGTCGGCTCTTGCGCCTGTGTGGTGGTGACAGTCTCCGGCGTGCTTGAACTTGCGAGCGGCGGCGAGCTTTCCGCCGGCAGCATTTGCACGGGATCGGACGATGCAAGCTTGATGACTGGTTCAGGTGTGGCCGTGGCTGGTGCCACGTCGGTCGTCGTGCTCACCGCCGGCAGTGCGATCGTCGGCACGTCGATCACGGCGACGGGCTCGCTCGCGCTCGCAGCACGCGGGACGTCGGCAAGTTCAGTGTGCGCGGCGAGAGCTGGTGTGGAAGAGTCCGCAGCGACGTTGGCACTGCTGTTCTCGATTGCCGCCGGAGCAGCCGAGGCAAGCCACAGTGCAAAGGAACCCGCGAGAACCGCCGCAGGGCACGACACCGCCACGATGAGAGAGCGTTGATCGTTCATCATCCCAGCCTCCAAAGGCTCCTGCCGGAACCCGATTGCAACAGCCAAGCATGCGACGCAGCAATTGTTCGGGCGAGGATATGGCGGCGCAATGGCGTAAAAGGCGAAGGCAGAGCTTTTCAGCGCGAGTGTGGCCCGGCGGACACGCGCGGGTTCCATGCAGTTCCCTCAGAGTCTCAGCCGGCCGTCGCTGAGCCTCGCATGATCACGATGCTTCAGACACAAAAAGGCCGCCCAGCGGCGGCCTTTGAAGTCATAAAGCGCAGAGCCAATCAAAGTAGGTACCGCAAAGCCAGCCCCGGGTTTTTCAAAATCGGCACGAGCTCAAACGTCCTGCCCGGTCGCGTGGAGCTTAATGGAAAATTGTTGCACGCGTAAATGAGGAATTGTGACTTCGCTTAATGCAAAACCTTAACGCGCGATGCAGCGCGAACCGTCTTGGCCGGGACACGCCCCGGCCATGACGATGTGCAGATTGTGCTAACGCGTCAGCATCGCGCGCGATCGCCGGCTCCTATTTGCCCGGCGGCGTGTAGACGGCGGCGAGACGCGAGGCCTTTTCCGCGACCGACTTGAACTCGCCCATTTTCCAGGCGCGGACCGTTTCGATCTTCGACACCGCGCCGCTTGCAGCAGCCGCCATGCCGATCGCAATGGCATCGGAGCCGTCGGGCATATCGGTGACGATCACGGCATCATGCGCGCCGGTGGTCATGAACGCGCCGAGCAGCTTGCCGCCTGCCTTCTCGACCAGCTTGTTGACGACCTCCGAACGATCAGACGGCTTCTCGACGAGTCCCTTCACGCCTGCATTCGAATAGGAGACGTAGGTGATGAACAGTGGCATCGTTCCCTCCGTTGGGGTGATGAGCGCACAATCAGCTTTTTGAAAAAGGCGCCCGCAGGGGCGAGGATCAAGCCTGCCGACGGCATGCAAGCTGCCTCAAAGCAAAGCGGACTTCGGCACGTCCGTTGTGGCAGCGGGGAGGGACTATAGTCCCTTTTTCGAGCGCCACAATGCTTCGCCTCGCACATGAGGTCACGGAGTTGAGACCTTGCGAAAGGTATCATCTTGGTGGAGCAATTGACGGGTATCGCTGTCGCTCCAGCCATCCTCGAAGTCAAATCGCGCACATGCTCGTCATCTCCATTCAAAGCCAGGTCGTTCACGGCCATGTCGGCAATTCGGCCGCCGTCTATCCCATGCAGGCGGAGGGCGTGGATGTCGCGGCGGTACCGACAACATTGCTGTCGAACCACCCGCGCTATCCGACGCTGCGCGGCCGCGTGCTGGACGCGGAGCTCGTGGCCGATCTCCTGCTCGGCGTCGAGGAGCGTGGCCTGATCGAACGGGCAAGCGTCCTTCTCACCGGTTATCTCGGCTCGACTGCAAACGCGAAAGCCATCGCCGATTTCGTCGAGCGCGCGCTGCGACGAAATCCAAACCTTATCTATCTCTGCGATCCCGTGATCGGGGACGACGGCAACGTCTATGTCGCCGACGGCATTTTGGATGTCATTCGCAAGCGGCTCGTGCCAGCCGCGACCTTCATCACGCCGAACCAGTTCGAGCTGGAACAACTGTCAGGGATCGCAGTCAAGGATGCATCCAGCCTGTTGGCGGCAAGCGCCGCCATCGCGGCGCACGGCCCGAAAGGCGTTATCGCTACCGGTTGCACGCTCGTCGACACGCAAGCAGGGCAGGTGGAGACGATCCTCTGCCAGGGCGAAAAACTATCGCGCTTTGCGACAGGACGGCTGCCGATCCGGCCGTGCGGGACGGGAGATCTGCTGTCGGGGCTCGTGGCGGCGGGGCTTGCGAAGGGGGCGACGGTCGAAACGGCGGTTCGGTTGGCGGTCGATCATGTGTTTACGGTGCTCGCGCGCACGCATCAAACGGGATCGGAGGAGCTTTGCCTTATTGCGCCGACAGGTTGAGTGGCTGCTAATTTCATTATCTGCAGGTGTCCGGCCGGATGTCGTAAAATACGGCAAGCTTGAGGCAGTCAACAGCATATACAGTTAGAACGCGAGTTACCCCCGTAATACATTGGGAGCGTTGGGGTTGTTCGGGGCGCGTATCGGGAGAACCCACCCATGGCAAGTGTCGAACAATTGCGAAGAAAGGACTCGGTAAACCTGGTTCAACTTGAGGCGGACATTGCTTCGGTTCGTCACGGAAGTTCATTAGCTTCAATTGCATTGCCTGATTATGTCGAGCACACGGAGGGCGTTACGCGTGTGGGCGCCCTCAGCGCAGAGGCGGTCATTCGCGATTATGAATCCGCCGCAAAAGAGATCGAGGCGATGGGGGCCGAGTTGATCGGAGCTGCGCGAAAATGCGAAGAGCTGACGGCTCAGGTGCACGATGCGATCGCGTATATGCGCGAAACGGCCGCGGGCTACCGTGAAGAAGGACGCAAGATCTTCAAAAGGATCGAAGAATGCGCCCTGTTCACCGAGGACGTCCGCAAGACATGCGAGCAGGTGAAGCGCAGAATGGAAGCCGCGGGCAGCGTTCCCTCCATGGAGGAGGAGCCCGCCCAAGAGGAACAGGTATCCGAAAGCGCCTAGGTGCCCTCCCGGATCCGGTCCCCTTGATCCGGGGGGTGTGAGACCGCCTTCGGGCGGTCTCTTTTTTTGCCTCGCGGCCTCGGATACCGAACGACCAGCTAGTGGCGTGTTGCACGGACTTCCAGCGTGGTCTGGGTGATCCTGGCCACGAAGCCCTCAAGGTTTACGACCCGCTGCTTGACCAATTGTTCGTGCAGGTCGGCGATTTTCTGCGTTTCTTCGACGAAGGATTCACACGCCTGCTTCGCGAATTCCATCTGAAGCTCAAACGCCTCCGCGGGTGAGCGCGCGCTCGCAAGCTTCCCGATGAAGGACCAGGCGCGTTCAAGTGACTTCCTGGTGTAGTCGCCATAGGCATCCGCAATCGACTGCATGCTGACCGGGACGAGTTCCATCGAAGCGGCCGGCACGTTTGCTGTCTCGATGGCAGAAACCTCAGTCGACGGGAACTGTGGTTCGAGGTCTACGCCGGTCTCCAGCTCGGTTGCCTGACTGGTCTCCGGCTCGGGATCCGGCGACTGAACCGTTGCGGCCGCGTGTTGCTCGTCGGCCTTGGCCTGCTTCGTCTTTTTCTTCCGGTTGCGCTGGCCGGATTTTCCGGTCTGCTTGGTCTGGTCCACGCTCAACATTACAAAATGACTCCCCAAATCGATGAAGCTGCAACCCTCCGCTGCGTTTGCGCTGAAATCGCGATTGCGGCTTGTCACAGGCGTGGCGGGGGTGTGATGAGATTTGGCAGGGTGAACGCCAGGCCGGAGGGATTTCGCGTTCAGGACGGTCCGGCCATCTGCAAAATCTGCATTGTTGCAATGCAGCAAGGCGGGCTACCGCGCTGCAACATAAGGACATAGTTCCGGATCTCACGTTCTACCCAGGAGATTCGGTGTGAAAACAATTCCGTTAACCATTGCAGCCGCTGCCATGTCGGTCGCTGCTGCCACCGCCGCCTTCGCCGCGGAACTGCCGAGCTATGAGGCCAATGGCTTTGCGGCCTCGCCCGTGCAGGTGAGCCTGCTCGGCGCCGCGCATGTGAACCAGCAGGCGGCTTCCACGACCGCGCCGTCTCCGCACCAGGTGAGCGTGCTGACGCCGCGCGCCAAAGTGACGACCGCAACGACCGCGTCGGTCACGACCGGCACCGCGCGCTGAGCGAGATCCGAAAGAGCAGGGTGGGCCTGCGCCGTTGGCCAGCCCCATCCTGCCGGCTCATTCCGCGAGCACGATCCCGGCGCAGCCTTCGTCTCGCATATCGTCAAATTGACAGACCCGAATTAACGCAATCGTAGATTGCGTATCCTATCCGGTTACGCGCGGGCCATGCCTCGCACAACCGGAAAGGATACGCTTTTGAAGCGCATTTTCGCAAAATTCATCGCTGACGAGTCCGGCGCGACCGCGATCGAGTACGGCTTGATCGCCGCCGGCATCGCGCTTGCCATCATCGAAGTCATCTATGCGCTCGGCACCAATCTGGTTGAGAAGCTCAACGCGCTGGCCGCCGCGTTGAAGTAGCAAGAGCGGTCTGCGTAGCCCGGATGCCCATCCGGGCTACCGACGGCCTCTCGGATCGCGGCGACTAAAGAAATACCGTAAATCCGAAGTATTGTAAACGAGAATCTATTGGCCGAGGGGCCAATCAGCCGAACAGCGCCGCGTAGATCACGTAGAGCCAGCCCAGAATGCCGTGGATGATTGCCCACAGGATCGAATGGTTCTTGGTGTAGGAGATCGCGATGGCCAGCGCCGAACCGAAGCCCACGCCATATTTGGCGCCCTCGACCCGAACTCCGTAGTAGCGATTGCCGTTCATCGTCGTCCTCGCTTCGCTGATCCCGACCGTCCCTACGCCTTCCGCACGAACTCCGACTTCAAATTCATCGCGCCGATGCCGTCGATCTTGCAGGCGATGTTGTGTCCGTCGGTGGCGTCCTGGAGGCGGATGTTCCTGACCTTGGTGCCGCCTTTGACCACCGAGGACGATCCCTTGATCTTGAGATCCTTGATCACGATGACGCTGTCGCCATCGGTAAGTGCGTTGCCGTTGGCATCGCGCACGCCCGCCCCCTGCGCGGCTTCCGAAGCCGCCTCAGTCGACGTGCTCCATTCATGGCCGCATTCCGGGCAGACCCAGAGATCGCGATCCTGGTAGGCATGCTCGGAGTTGCAGGTGGGGCATTTCGTGGCGTCAGTCATCGTCAATCTTATCCAACGTTTTTAGGCGGGCGCACCGTAGGGGCCGGGGAGGGGAAAGCAAGGGAAATCCGGGCTACCTGTCCCTCCCATCATCGTGACGCAGCATTTGGCTGATACCGCTTGTGCTCAGCCTCGCGAAACATAGCTGATAGGGAGCGGATTACCGCTTGCGCCGCGTTCAGGTAACATCATCGCATGAGCGAAATCGAGACCTTGTTTGGTGTGTTGCGTCAGTCGGCCGACGAAGGCGTCGTCGACATGCTCGAGCGCATGGTGCGGGAGGCGCCGGACCATGCCTTGAACCGCATGAACGCGCTGGACCTGGCGGTTCGCGCCGGGCTCGATGAGGAGCGCGTTGTCGCGGGCCTGCTGCATGCGGTGCAGCTCGGCATGGCCGAGATGACCTGGAGCGTGATCTGCCCGAGCTGCGCCGGTGTGCTGTCCGCCAACAAGAGCCTGAAGACCCTCAACAGCCCGCATTATCATTGCGCCTTCTGCGCCGCGGGCTATGAGACGACGCTCGACAATCTCGTCGAGGTGACCTTCACGATCAGCCCGCGCGTGCGCAAGATCGCGGCCCACAATCCCGACGATTTGCCGCTGGCCGACTACTATCGCCAGATCTTCTGGAGCTCGGCCATCGATCTTCCGGGCGACGTCGAGACACTGCTGCGCGAGGTGACGCTCGAGACGTTCGACCTGCCGCCGGGCGAGCGGGCCATCCTGTCCCTGCAGGTGCCAGAGGGCACGTTGATCGTGTTCGATCCTGTGACGCATACCGCCCAGTTCCTCGATATCAAGGGCGAGGAGACCAGCGAGCGGCAGAACCTCTCGATGATCTTCAACAAGGCGGAAACGCCTGCCGAAGCGGTCAGCTTGCGCCCCGGGCCGCTGCGGCTGGCGCTCGACAACCGCACCGACGGCCGCGTGCTGCCGGCGGTGTGGGTCGCGAACAAGGCGCTCGACGATCTCTTGACGCGTCGCAAGCCGGCGCTGACGGCAAAGCGCCTCCTCACCAACCAGACCTTCCGCGATCTCTACCGCACCGACACGCTCGCTATCGGCCAGCGCCTGAAGATCCTCAGCCTGACCTTCCTGTTCTCGGACCTGCGCGACTCCACCGGGCTCTACGAGCATGTCGGCGACCTCGTCGCCTTCGATCTCGTCAACGAGCACTTCCGCCTCTTGCAGGAGATCATCGTCTCCGAGCGCGGCGCCATCGTGAAGACCATTGGCGATGCCGTGATGGCGACCTTCGAGACGCCGGACCGCGCCATTGCCGCCGCCATCCGCATGCGCGAGGCGATGAGCGACCTCGGCGCCGAGCGGCAGCATCAGGGCCTGCTGCTCAAGATGGGCATCCACGAAGGCTCGTGCCTCGCGGTCACGCTCAACGGCCAGCAGGACTATTTTGGCCAGACCGTCAACATCGCCTCGCGCGTCCAGGGGCTTGCCGCCTCACGCGCGATCGTGGTGACGGAGCCGGTGCTGGAGCATGCCGACACGCGGACCTTGCTCGAGGCCGGCGGCCTAAGCCCAACGCGACGCAGCGTGGCGCTGAGCGGCATCTCGGACAGGGTGTCGGTGTACGAGATTCCCTGAGGGTGGAGCCGGGTGGGGGCAAAACAAAAAGCGCGAAAACAACCCCATGCAAAGTAGCCGATCACCCCTGTGATGCGTTTGCGGATTTTACGAAGTCGCTTGACGCGTCGGGCAAATCATCGGCATTATTTCATCATCGCGGTTTTTGGCGACAGCCCGTCACCGTAGTCCGGATGAAGCGCAGCGCAATCCGGAATTGGAGCCCGCGGGACGATACGCCGATTACGCTGCGCTCGATCCGGGCCACGCCACGCTCATCCGCATTCATCACCAAGGTGACCAGATGGATATGAAGACCGCGCTCGCGGCGTCGCTCCTGATTGCCAGCTTCCTGGTCACCCTGTGGCTCTGGGCTCTTGTGGAGCAAATACCAGGCGT
The DNA here is from genome assembly GCF_054185185.1 of Bradyrhizobium sp. UFLA05-153. Classification (NCBI taxonomy): domain Bacteria; kingdom Pseudomonadati; phylum Pseudomonadota; class Alphaproteobacteria; order Hyphomicrobiales; family Nitrobacteraceae; genus Bradyrhizobium; species Bradyrhizobium sp. UFLA05-153. The sequence continues at coordinate 8,253 of NZ_JBBIAM010000118.1, read as the reverse complement.
GCCCAGTCCCTTTGGTGGGGGGCGGGAAGCCGGCCTCGGCATCATGGTTCTCATGCCTCCTTTGCGCTGGCTGACGCTGTCAGCCGCGTTTGTCGTCCTGCTGATCGACGGAAGATTGCAGGCGTGGGCGCCCTACGGGATTCTGCGATTTCTCATGGCGATGGTCGGACTCATTGTGCTGGAAATTTTCATGTTCCAGATTCTCTTCCGTCGCCTCGACGACTCCATTGCGCCTTTCCATTGGCTTTTTAGCTCTTTGATGATCCTGCTGCCTCTGACCGTGATGGTGGGAGGCTATCTGGGCTCGCGCGCCGTATTCGTCATCGGCATCGCGGCTTCATTGGCTGCCGTGGTTTGGCCCATCTCTCCCAGTGTCGACTACATCGTGCGCCACCCCGACAATGAGGGAGGCGCAACGGCTACTCTGGCGAGCCTCGAGAAACATCCCGATTGGGTGAAACAGGTCTCACGCGAACTCGATGGCAACCACTACTGGTCCTTACGCCCGGCCTATCTGCTGACCCTGAAGCCGGCCGCGCTGGATGAGGATGTGCAGGAGAAGTGCTGGAAGGTCGGGCTCTCGGTGTTTGCCGAGGCGAGACGGTTTCGCGACAAGGGTGAAAACCAGATGCCTGGAGAATTCAACGAGATCGCACCGGTCTTCGCGGGCCTGGCCTCGATTCCCGGCCCGGTGCGGGATCGTCACCACGCCGAGTTCGTCGCCGTTCGCGATCTTGTCAATTTCTACAGGACCGAAACGCCTGACACGCGTCATCCTGAACTGCCGGACCTCAACACGGTGGATTGGGTGCCCGCGGGCAAGTGATGCGAGGCGCGGGGTAGCGCTTGTAGGATGGGTTGAGCTCTTCGAAACCCATCGTCTTTCCGAACCGCGATCGATGGGTATCGCTTCGCTCCACCCATCCTACGGGCTACGCTTGCTGCGCGGCTCGTTATGTATGGCCGTTCAAAACGGACGTGATCTCCTTAATGGTTGCTTTGCAGATCGCGCGGCTTGATGGGGCCGCCGCGTTTTGAGCGGTCATTTCTGGAAATCATACTGGAGGCCGTCATGCCTGTTGCGCAGAAAGCTGTCATTGCCACCGCGTCGCCGCGTGCGTTCATTCTCAGGCATATGGCGCTGTTCGCCGCGGCCGCGCTGTTCGTGTTCGTGCTGAGCTTGACCTACGGGCTGGATCTCAGCCCGGGGTTTTTCTGAGCGAAAGCGTGTAGGGTGTAGGATGGGTTTCGCTGCAGCGAAACCCATCATTTGCCGCGGTGAAGATGATGGGTATCGCTTCGCTCCACCCATCCTACGGGATACGCTCTACCCATCGTGAGGGCTCACCACTCAGGATAGCCGTAAGGGTCCATCATGTAGGGCGGGGGCATCCAGTGTTCTCGCGGCGGCCTGGGCCGCCGAGGTGCGGGTGCGGCTATGTGCTGGCGCGCAGCCGTGTCGTTCTCCTTCATCACGGTCCGAGCGGCGGGTTTCGCGGATGACGCAGCAAGCTGCGCTTGCAACGCCTGGACCTGCGCGGCGAGGCGCGCATTGTCCCCCGCATCTTTCTCCTGCGCCGTCTTGAGTTGTTGAATGGCGTCGGCCTGCTCGCGAAGCGTTTGCTCGTGACGGCTCTTCAGTTGCTCGAGCTTGTCGTTGATGTTCGCAAGCGACTGCGTGATGGTCTTGAGCGATTGCGCAAGCTCGGCGGATGCCTGGTCGGGCGGTGTGGCGGCGGCCGGCGGAGCGCTTTCTGCCTGCTTTTGCGCTTCCTTGTTCGCTTGCTTTTCCGATTCCCTGGGGACCGGCGGTGCCGGCACGGACGTCGGCTCATCCGCGGCAGCCAGCTGGACCGCTGGCGGCTGCGCCGGACTGCGAACGTCTGATACCTCCGGGGGCGGATTCGAGGCCGGTGGGGCCCATCGCGCCATGATCGCCTTGGCCTCGTCGCGATATTGCGAAGCGAAGGCAGCACCGAGGACGCCTATCGCCAGTAACAGGCCAACGAAGGCGCGCAGCATGGGCCGGTCCGCTTTCAGGCCTTGAGGGCGAACCTTGCTCGGCGGCGGCGGCGCTTTGTCCGGGGGAGCGTCGGCTCGTTCCGCACCGGCGTCTACTAGCGGGGCTGGCGGGGGCGGGCTGTCGCCGCGTTCCAATCCGGAAACCAGTCGGTCCAGCCGTGCGAGTTCTTCATTGGCGCTCTTGATCCGTTCATAGGCCCGCGTCAGCTCGCCGTCGGCGCGCTGCGGGCCCTGCGGATCATCCGGCTTCGGCTCGTCCGGCTTCGGCTCGTCCGGCTTGGGCTCGTCCGGATTGGGGTCGTCCGGCTTGGGGTCGTGCGACTCAGGCACCGATGCGCTCTCCATTCAGTCCGTTCGTCAACGGAATGAGTGCGGCAGTCCGAGATTGCTGAGGATAGTTCCCGCCGCCGTCGTGATCAAGACAACGCGAAGGTGTGGGAGAATTTATGGCGACCTCGGCACGCGGTGCGTTGTGCTATGGTATGGCGTGGAGGAAGTGCAATGAGAGTCCTTACCGCGATACTCGCCCTGCTTCTTTCAAGTCCGGCCGCCGCCCAGGACTGCCAGACATGCTCGATGGCCGACGCCTGCATGAAGGAGTACCTCAAGGCGACGTCGGAGGCCCAAAGGGCCACCAAGCAAGCCATCCGGGACTGGAAGCAGAATCTGGACAGGAAGGCCTCCGCGGAATTGTCCAGCAGGGGCATAAGCGCACTGCAAGACACCATGGAGACGCAGGTTCGTTCCGAGCTGGAGCGCCTGAAGGATTGTTTGGCGAAGATCAGATAGGGAGCAAAGGAGGATGCGATGAAATCGCTTTTGCTGCTCACGGCGAGCGGGCCGCTGCTCATTCTTACATCGCACGAGTCCCTGAACGACCAGAGGCTCCTTGAGGTGCTCAGGAACAAGGGGATCGGCAAGTTCGTCGGCTTCGAGGTTCCCCTGGCGCTCGCGAGAGCGCGCTACGGCGGGCACTTTCAGGCGGTCGAAAGCAATCTGCACGAGACCGATGATCTGAGGGTCCTCGACTTCAACGGCCAGCGGGTCTTTCAGCTGTTTCGGTTCGACGAACTGGGTTCGCCGGCCCTGATAGAACATTTGTGATCCGGTTTTGTCTCGAAGCATCGATCGAGCCTGCCAGAGGAGCCTGCTATGACGTCCTATACCGTCGGGTTGAAGCTCGGGATGCGCGCCAAGGCGCTCACGATCGACGCCGAGGATGCATTGGTCGCGGCGCTGAAGATCAAGCTCGAGAACCCCGAGGCCCTCGTCACTTACGTTCGCAAGTCAAATCGACGCGGCGATCGTCGCCACCCGCACGAAGCGCTGCGGGCCAAGAAAACCGGCTAGCCACGGCTGCAGGTCTGTACGGTGGGCAAAGCTTGCAGGATGGGTTGAGCGAAGCGATACCCATCATCTTCGCTGCGGCAATTGATGGGTTTCGCTGCGCTCTACCCATCCTACGAGCTGCGAGCCGATCCACCCTCAGGAGACATTCTGCCGGAAAAGATTGATCGGGAGGGAATCCTTTACCATGGCTTCCAGTCTCGGTTGAACCAATGGAGGTTTAGGAATTAAGGAAAAATTCTGCGGTATCTATGCCTGGATTTTACGGATGCGTCGGATACGCCGTTCGAGGTTGCCGCAGGTTACGGGAGCGTACGAGTCATGAGCGAGTATCGTGCTGCAGTCAGACATCACACGCTGAGGACCGGCATCATCGAATTCGACAACGGCACCGGCCGCATCATCAACGTGCCCTGTACGATCCGCGATGTTTCCGGCACCGGCGCCCGCCAGGCACTCAACAGCTCGCGATGGATCCCGGAGCAATTCACGTTGGTCTTCAGCAACGGACTGCGAAAGGACTGTCGGGTCGCGTGGCGCAAGGGGAGGCTGATCGGCAGCGCGTTCGTGGATGGATATGCGAGCCCGGACGAACAGGCCGCCATGATGACCGAGGAAGAGCAGTCCCGGCACAGGCGGCAGATTGGTGCGCGTGTCAGAAGTGCGCGCGAGACTCGCGGCTACACCGAAGTCCAGTTGGCGGAGCTCATCGGCGTCTCGCCCGGGTTTGTGTCACGTGCCGAGAATGGAGAGGTGGACATTCCTCTCTACCAGCTGATGCATATCGCCGATCTGCTGCAGGTCAGTCTCGACGGGCTTGTGGCAGGGCCGACGCCGAGCGGTTTGCCCGGGGAAGTCGACGCGGCGTAGTGGGGGCAGCAAAGCTTGCAGGATGGGTTGAGCGAAGCGATACCCATCATCTTCGCCGCGGCAATTGATGGGTTTCGCTGCGCTCTACCCATCCTACGAGCCATCATCCGCCGCAAGGCGCAGGAATTGCCGCTTCATCGCGTTGACCCTGGAGACATAGCCCGCAACGAGGTGATCGCCGCAGCGCTCGCCGGCCATCATCTGAAAGTGACGGCGTGCGTAGGCTAGCGCCGGACCCGCGCCGCAGAGATGGATCAGCGCGGCCAGATCCTGCTTCTGCTGCGCGCTTGCCTTCACGTCGCCCGCCAGGGCGAGAACCGCCGCTACATTGCGGTCCAGATACACCGATGCCAGCTCGATGGCGTGGCTCGGGATCGCGCGGATATAGAAGCCGGTAGACCCGCAGCCGCTATCCGTGACCGCGTTGCCGCGGACACAGAACCTGATAGCCTCGGCATAGGCCGGATTGGTCATCTGGTAGAGGCCGACGGCGCTGGAGGCGGGCTGGTAAAGCGCGAGGGGATTGAGGCTCAATCGCCAGCGCCAGTAGGTGCGCGCGACCGGATTGCCTGAGCTCTCGACCTGCGCCAGCGCGGCCAGCAATTCGGGCGTGATCGTATCGGTGGAATGCTTGCGGAAGAGCGGCCCGTATTGCCGCCACGTCTCGGCCGGTTCCTTGTCGAGGGAGTTGCCGACAAGGAAGAACATCTCAGTCGGCTTGCGGACCACGTGATAGACGATGTTCGTCAGCGCCAGGACCGCAAGCAGGATCGCCGCGACACAAGCGATACGAACCGCTCGCGGCGCTCGCGCGAGCTTGCGTCGCGCCCACAGAGCGCCGCGCCGAAAGCTGCGAAGGCGGCTCTTGCGTTTTCTTGACATGCGTCTCGCGGGAGCACGTAGGATGGGTTGAGCCCTTGCGAAACCCGGACCTGACCGAGTTTGATGGGCGTTGCTTCGCTCTACCATCCCATGGGCTTGCTTGAAAATGTAGCTGCAAGTGTGAAATGTCGCACAGACGGAAGCCGGTCTGTCTGGTTGTGTTACATGAATCTTGACCCCTGCCTCCGGTGCACGCCGCAAGAGGGGTGTGCGGCAATCTCAGGAGCCTCGTCATGCGCGTCCAGAAGCTCACGGTCATGCTTTGCAGCTTTAGCATCGAGTCCACCTTGAGCGGGTGTACCGAGAGGTTTCGAGTGCGCTGAACAACGCGCACAGCGATTTTCTTGAGGGCCCCGCCGGTGACGGACGGGGCCTTTTCCATTTGTGTCTGCTCACGTCTGCCCGGCGGCGCCTTCGCGATGAAGGACCGGGGTCATGTGGGAGTATTTTGGACCCGATTTCGCGTTTGACGTGGTGAAGGGAGTGGTCGCCGGAATAGCCTCGATGGCCTTTCAGGTCGTCGCCCCGCGGACCTTCCGCGCCGCGAAGCAGTTTCGTGCGCGCTGGGTTGCAAGGAAAGCTGCGAGGCGAGCGGCAAGGCGGGAACGCCGCGACGCGACGGCGAACGATGGGCGGTGAGAAGAGAACAGCTCGGATGGACTTCGTAGGGTGGGTTGGCCGAAGGCGTAACCCACCCTTTTCTGTCGTCGTGGAAACGAAAGAGGTGGGTTACGCCGAGCGAACTGCGCTTCGCGCAGTCGCAAGGCTAACCCACCCGACGCGCTGCGCTGGTTGAAATGCTACACACCGCAGCCGTCCCGGTATACCACCGGGGCGGTTTCTTTTTTGTGCCGACGTGAACTGCTTCACACTGATTTTTCGGACCGGTCCTAAAATCAGCGGCGCGCAATGAAGCGCTTCTCGAATGTGGGAATTTGATCATGGCTATTGCACAACATTCAGCAATGCCGTCCCTAGTTCGTAGCTACGACGGCTTGATAATTCTTGGTTACGCGGCATTTGCCGCTATCGCGCTCGTCGCGATCTACTTCGCTGCGGGCGGCCCAAGCTTCAATGCCGCTGCTCTTTCAATGATGGATGTAATGCCACTAATGCGGTGGACTCTCGGCTGCTCGCTTCTGATTGCTGTCGGGGTCTGGCTGTCGGTTGGGCCGCCAGTGGCGGATGCGAGCAGCGCATACATCGCCGTTGCCAGACGCTGAGCGCGCGCGGCAACCCGTTGGCTAACCACCGTGTGGCTCCGTCATGTCCGACCGAGTGGAAAGATACTTGAAAATGGCAGAGGAATGCCGGCGGCGCGCAGCGGAAGTGCGCAATTCGGCGGATGAGCAAGCTTGGCTTGCACTAGCCGACGAATGGTCAAAGCTTGCGCAACGGAACTGCGACGACGCTAGCGGCCATGCTGCATCCGACTGACTGCAACAAGAAGATCGGGACGTTCGAGCACTTCGACGAGTTGATCGAGGATTACGCGTTCGTTGGTGCGTGGTAGGGGCTTGAGATACTCTTCCAGAATACGTTGCGCCTCCCCGAGGGCTTTGGCAGCTAGCTCTTCGTCACGCATGAAATCGCTCCGTTGCGATTGATGCCCTTTAATAAGTATTCGTGCATTTGGTTCCACAGACTTTCGACGATGCTCGCCGGAACGTCAGGGCGATTGCTAGGTTAGACCGATGCCCTTCCCCAAGGGCGGTACGGCCCCAGCTCACCCCCAAAGCCCCCCAGAGCTGGGGCCTTTTTTGCATGCTGCACCGCTAGCGCTTGCTTCGCTGCTTGATCCCCGCCGGCACATACGCCTTCGGCGGCCACTTACGGAACTGCACGCCGGTTTCGGTGAAGACGATTCCGGCGTTGCTAAGCTCATTCATCAAGACAAACAACGTGCCTTCGTGCGGCTCGCGCTAAACGTGCGACGACGAAACGTCAAACGCCCGTGCCGTTGCCGAAGCGGTTGTTGGCTCATTTGCGGAGATGGTCGCGGCTGGGAATATCGAAGAGCCATTTCGTGGAGTGGAACGGCAAATTCGTAGGATGGGTTGAACTCTTGCGAAACCCATCATCTTCGCCGCGGTGATTGATGGGTTTCGCTGCGCTCTACCCATCCTACGAGCTGCGCTTCGCGCAGTCGCAAGGCTAACCTACCCTACGTGCTACGGTGGACAAGTCGCTCCACCATCACCGTGGGCAAGTCCAAAGCCTCAGCAAGAAAGTAGAACGTTAAGATTTGCTGATGGCTGATTTGCGCGATTCTGATTCGTTCTTTGAGAACGAAGCAGAGTCAGATGCAGAACAAATTTCCTGCACAGCGCGTCGGGCGGGTTAGCCCTGCGGCTGCGCGAAGCGCAGTCCGCTAGGCGTAACCCACCACTTCTCTCAGCGCACCGAAAGCAAAGAGGTGGGTTACGCTTCCGCCTTACGCTCGTTGAGCTTCGATCGACCCATGCTATTGGCTGCAAGATCGTGAAGACGCCTTGTCAGTTGCGCGGGTTCCTGCGTGCGGTGCGAGGTCCGTCGGTTAATACATTGGTCATTCCTTTGCAGTCATTTTCACGGCCTCATTCAACAGGGAGGCACCATGTCTGACGTCACCATTCCCGGCGGAAAAATTCGTTCGTTCGTCGAGCGGATCGAGAATCTGGATACCGAATTGCAGGAGTTGAACGAGCAGAAGAAGGAAGTGTTTTCGGAAGCCAAGGCCGAGGGTTTCGATGTGAAGATCCTCAAGGAGATCATCAAGCTGCGGAAGCAGGACGAGGACGAGCGTGACGAGCGAGAAACCCTGCTTGATCTCTACATGAGAGCGATGGAGACGGCGGCGCCGGAACAGGCCGCCAAGGCAGCCTGATGGCAGCCTGATTCAATTCGAGCGACTCCAAACAGCGGCGCGAAGGATGGGCTGAGCACTTGCGAAGCCCATCATCTTCGTGAGGGCTGATGGGTATCGCTTCCGCCCTCGCTCGTCGAGCTACGGCGGACAGGTCACCCATCCTACGGGCTACTGCGGCCTGCAGATGACTTCGAGAGCGAAAGGGAGTGCACTGAAGATCATCTAGCCGGCCTTCGCTAGCAAGAAGGCGGTGGAGCTAAAGTGAGTTCGCAATCATCGATTCA
>NZ_JBBIAM010000117.1:0-28384 GCF_054185185.1 Bradyrhizobium sp. UFLA05-153 | reverse complement strand
GATCGGCGCTCGCACTCGTCCTAGACGGCTTCGGTTATGGCAGCGATGGCGGCAATTGGGGTGGGGAGCTCCTGCTCTGCGAAGGAGCGCGCTTCCGGCGGATCGGGCATCTGGCGCCGCTGAAGATGCCTGGTGGCGACCGCGCTGCCCGCGAGCCGTGGAGAATGGCGGCGAGCGTGCTGCATTCCCTGGGGCGCGGCGAGGTGATTCCGCGCCGGTTCGCTAGCCGGCCGCAGGCCGAGAGCCTGTCCCCGTTGCTCGACCAATCCGACGTGCCCGTGACGACCAGCGCCGGCCGGCTGTTCGACGCGGCGGCAGGACTGCTCGGTCTCTCCTCCGTTCAGAGCTATGAGGGCGAGGCGGCATTGAAGCTGGAGGCGCGTGTGCGCAGCTCCCGCGTTGCGGACGGTGGCTGGGTGATCAAGGATGGCGTGCTGTCAATGCATCCGCTGCTTGACTACCTCAGCGCCGATACGTTCGATCCGACAGAAGGAGCCGAGCTCTTCCACGGCACGTTTGCCTCCGCTTGCGTTGACTGGATCACGCGTGCGGTGCAGCAGACAGGCCTCACGACCGTTACCCTGAGTGGCGGCTGCGTCCTTAACACCATCCTGGCCCAACAGATCGAGCGCGGCTGCCTCGCCGCCGGTCTCAAGCCATTGTTTCCACACCAGGTGCCACCCAATGATGGCGGCCTGAGCCTCGGGCAGGCCTGGATCGCGGCCCTGTCGCTGCTCGAACACCAGGGCCTGGAAGGAAGCGTCTGATGTGTCTCGCCATACCCGCTGAGATCACGAAGCTTCTTGCTGACGACATGGCCGTGGTGACCATCGACGGCGTTAGCAAGGAGATATCCGTAGCGCTGGTCGAGGATATCGCCATCGGCGACTATGTAATCATCCACGTCGGCTACGCTCTGACTAAGATCGATCCGGAAGAAGCGAGACGCACGCTCGAGCTTCTGCGCGAGTTCAGCATCGATGTGCAGGGGGCCGCGCAATGAAGTATGTGGAGGAGTTTCGCGACAAGGCGATCGCGCTGGGCCTGGCGAAGGCCATCTGCGCCGAGGCCGTTCCGGAAAGAGCCTATCGTTTCATGGAATTTTGCGGGGGCCATACGCATGCGATCTCGCGCTATGGCCTCGAGGACACGCTGCCGAGCAATGTGCGGATGATCCACGGCCCCGGCTGCCCGGTCTGCGTGCTGCCGGCTGGGCGAATCGACATGGCGATCCGGCTCGCCGAGCGGCCCGAGGTTATCCTGTGCGTTTATGGCGACCTGATGCGTGTGCCGGGCTCGCAAGGTACTTCACTGCTAAGGGCAAAGGCCCGCGGTGCTGATGTCCGCGTGGTCTATTCCACCATCGATGCGATCCGGATCGCAGAGGAGAACCCCACCCGCGAGCTCGTGTTCTTCGCCATCGGCTTTGAGACCACGACGCCACCGACGGCCGTCATGATACGTCTGGCCGAAAAAAAGCAGCTTTCGAACTTCAGCGTGTTCTGCAACCACGTGCTGACGCCGCCGGCGATGCAGAACATTCTGGAGAGCCCCGAAATCAATATCGGCCGCGTCAATATCGACGGTTTCCTCGGGCCGGCCCACGTCTCGATCATCATCGGTACGGCGCCTTACGAATTTTTCGCGGAGGAGTTCTGCAAGCCGGTCGTGATCTCCGGTTTCGAGCCGCTCGACATGATGCAGGCCATTCTGATGCTGGTCCGGCAGGTCAACGGGCATCGCCACGAAGTGGAAAACCAGTATCGCCGCGCGGTGACCCGCGACGGCAATCTGCGCGCCAAGGAGGAGATCTCCAACATTTTCGAGCCGCGAGACCGGTTCGAATGGCGCGGGCTCGGTCAAGTTCTCTACAGCGGGCTGAAGCTGAACCGCGCGTACGCCGTATACGATGCGGAGGTACGCTTCGACATGCGCGAGCTGTGCGTTGCCGACAATCCGGCCTGTGAATGCGGCGCCATCCTGCGCGGGGTAAAGAAGCCGGTGGATTGCAAACTGTTCGGGACGATCTGCACGCCGGACACGCCGATGGGATCCTGCATGGTCTCCTCCGAAGGCGCCTGCGCCGCGCATTGGACCTATGGTCGCTTCCGCGATCATCGGCAGAGACGTGCGTCATGAGAAGCCATCAGCGCAAGCTCGATATCAGGAACGGCTGCATCGACCTATCTCACGGTGCCGGCGGCCGTGCGATGGCGCAGCTGATTTCGGGGCTGTTCCACGAGGCCTTCGGCAATGAATGGCTGGCACGCGGCAATGATCAGTCGGCCTTCGACGTCGGCGCCGGGCGCATGGTGATGACGACCGATGGCTACGTCGTTTCGCCACTGTTCTTTCCGGGCGGAAATATCGGTTCGCTGGCCGTGCACGGCACGGTCAACGACATCGCAATGGCCGGGGCGCGGCCGCTTTACCTGGCCGCGAGCTTCATCATCGAGGAGGGGTTTTGTTTCTCCGACCTCAAGATGATCGCCGAGTCCATGGGGAAAGCAGCGCGATCGGCCGGCGTCCACATCATCACGGGCGACACCAAGGTGGTCGAGCGCGGCAAGGCCGACGGCCTGTTCATCTCGACAGCTGGCGTCGGCGTGGTGCCTGACGGGCTCGATCTCTCCGCGCAGAACGCGCGCGTCGGAGACCGCGTGCTGATCTCGGGTACGCTCGGCGATCATGGCGTTGCCATCATGTCCAAGCGGCAGAACCTCGCCTTTGAAACCGAGATCGTATCGGATTCAGCGGCGTTGGCCGACCTCGTCGTGAAGATGCTTGAGGCCGGAGGCCACGGCATCCGCCTGATGCGCGACCCTACGCGCGGCGGGCTTGCCGCCAGCCTGAACGAGATCGCCCAGCAATCCGACCTCGGCTTTCGCTTGCAGGAAGAGGCAATTCCGGTGAAGCCGGGCGTGGCCGCGGCCTGTGAGCTTTTGGGGCTCGATCCGCTCCATGTCGCCAATGAAGGCAAGCTGGTTGCGATCGTGTCACCCGAGGTCGCCAATGCCGTGCTCGCTGCCATGCGGGCGCATCCGCTCGGCTGCGATGCCGCCGACATCGGCGAGGCAATTGCCGATGACCATCATTTCGTGCAGATGGCGACCAGCTTTGGCGGCGGCTGCATCGTCGACTGGCTATCCGGTGAGCAACTGCCGCGCATCTGCTGAGGCTCAGACATGCAAAGTGCGGAACGCCGCTGTCACACAGATCCGGCTAGGGCACGTTGACCGGTGGCATGGATTCGGTCGCGCGGGGCACGAAAGGATCTTGGTGGCGGCCCCGTGCCGCCAACATGATTGCAAATGCCATAATGAAAAGCAGGAGCCTGCGCATTCGAAGAAGTCATTCCGGAAGCTCTATCGAAACTGTGATGCTTATAGCATCCTGCGTTGAATAGGGTCTGAACAATAAAGGCACGCAAAGGCCAGGTGTTTGATTGGACAGCTCCTGCAAAGTTCTCAAACTTGATTCTCGTTTGTTTCGTCGTAAGACGGCAAACCGTCCGCAGATCGCGCCGAAAAGCTGCGCTTCTTGCCGGCAACAGCAGGATTATTGCGCCGGATTCGAATAATCATTGATTGTTACGCGGTCGACCGGGCAAACCACGGCACTGCTTTCCCTCTTGCTGTGCAATCGAGGGCTATTAAATGAAGAACCACGACCTTATTTCCAGTAGCCTGCTGGCGCTGACCGCGACGGGCCTCGCGTTGCTCTGCTCGAGCCTGCTCGCCTTTGCCTTCATTTGAAGTCACAGTGGCGTTTTGCGCCGTGCGGCTTCAGGTTGAGGCCGGCAAGCGGTTGCTAAGTCGGGATTGACTAAGATCAAGAAAACTCAAGCCGGATCCATTAGCTTTGAGAGAGGGTTAAGTCAGACAAGAGGGTCCTATGCGCTACTTTCTCTTGTTAGTTGTTATCCTCGCAGTCCCCATGCTGGTTGGCTCTGGGTCACGTTCGATCGCCGCTCCGCGTGATCGTTCGGGATACATGCCCACTGCTCGACAAGACGTTTATTGCCTGCAAGGGCGCACCTGGGGATATCCGGGCAATTGCCAGTTCTCGAGCTATAGCCAATGCATGGCCAGCGCGTCCGGTACAGACGCTTATTGCGGAATTAATCCGGTCTATGCTTTCGAGCGGCACAGATCACAATCACGCTGATGGATTCGCAAGGCTAGACCCTGCGGTGCGCGCTGAAACCTTGTCGATCAAAGCGGCAGAGCCGGACTGCATCGGCTGTCCTACGAGACCTTCCTGATCGCGGCATTGATTCATCTGCATCCGATCGCGCAGTGTATTTGCACAGCGGGGCTGCTGGCGGATTTTGATTCCGCCATTCGGAGGTTCGATCCCTCCCGCCCCAGCCAGAAAACGCCTAACCTCCTGAAAAGACAGACTATTCAATTTTTGGCTGGGGCGTTGTTACTCAGCTGAAGCACGCGCCTGTAACACTGGGAGACGAGTGTGCGCGCGGCTCAACATGTCTTTCGGCGAGGTGCTGTTTATTGGTGGCGCCGGCGACTTCTCAAGAAAAACGGGGAGAGAGAACTCGCACCTATTGCGATCAGTTTGAGGGCGCGTGAGCTTCCGATAGCGCGCACAATTGCCGCTCATTTGTCGGTCGCGAGTGATGGCATTTTGCGACAGGAGAAATCGAAAGTGCTGTCAGCGTTTCAGGTGCGTTCAATCCTTGAGTCCGTCGCACGATCGCAACTGATCAAGCTCGATCGATTGGCTGTGTTGGAAACGGCCGATGGCATTTCCGCACGCGAGGGGCGGAGCTCTGACCGCGTTATGGGCTGGGTTCGCCGTCTTCAGGCATCTCAAGGATTCGCCGCGTCGGTTGGAGAGTTCAGAGCGGCGAGTCTTGACGGAGAATGGATTGACCGCTGCAGAAGTCGAGGACGTCGCTTGGACGCTCGAGTTGTTGCGGAAAAGCTCGAATGGAGCGCTGCCACGCCAAAATTGCTGGCGCTGCTCGAGGCCAGCGGAGCGTCGCAGAGTGAGGGCGATCTCAAGGAGGCTGAACGTCTCTACTACCGCGGTCAAGCAGCGGCTCTCCTGGCAGTGGATCGCCGTTGGTCGGGTGATTTCCGAGATGATGATAGGCTGGTCGAGGATGTCCTAGCGCACCCCGAAAGAACGCATTCTGCGCCAGAGCCCTCTCACGGTGCTTTGCGGGAGCCGGTGACTACCGAGGTCAGGCAGGTCGAAGCTCCGGAGGTCCGGAAGATCGCGGTCGTTCCAGCTTCGGTAAGTCCGCCCAACACCAAAGGTGCACCGCAAGGAAGTGCTTCGACCGCTCCCTCCGAGACGTCGATCACCGAGCTTGCCGAAAGACTGATTGGTGAGAAGGCGACACTCGGGGAATGGAACGAAAAGACTCAACGCCAGGTTCGGTCACTGATCGGAACGTTCGTCGAAATGATTGAAGACGATGACGTCCGCTCGCTTCTCAAGGACGCGTTGCCGAATATCGATCGCTCCTCCTCGCGTTGCCGAAAACCTACGGCAAGGGACAGAACGATCGCAACACTCCTCTCAAGGAGTGGCTTACGAAGGCTAAGAAACTGCCGAAAGAAAAAGGTCGGCCGTGAGGCCGGCACGCTGAACCGACATTTGGTCGCAAGAGGTCCTTGATTACATAGTGGCCTGTGGTCATCCTATCACGGGATATTCCGGCGTCTCAGAACTGCTTGCAAAGAAGAAGGGGCGCGATCGCGACCAACGCAATCCGTTCTCTGTCGAAGACCTGGCCGCCATATTCCGTCAAGCGCCCTGGACGGGCTGCAAGCATTCCGAAAACCGGATTGAGCCTGGCTCGGCCGTCTGTCACGACGCATTGCACATCGTGCCGTATCTCGCGAGGTACACTTTTGGGCGCCGAGAGGAATTGTGCGGGTTGGATGTCGACGATGTTCTCGAAGAGGACGGAATCCCTTACATATTCATTCGGCCAAACGAGCACCGCACTTTAAAGAACCCGCAATCAATGCGGCGAGTGCCGCTCGTAGGTGAAGTTGTCCGGCTTGGGTTTCTTCAATACCACTCCGCTATCAAAAGGCTGGGACATAAGCTTCTATTTCCTGAGCTTCACGCAGCTAGCGACCGGACGCCGCTTGGTGACACGTTCTACGGTGACTGGATCAAAGTCCAGAATGTGGCGGTACCTACGGCCGCTAAGCAACGGAAGGTTTTCCATTCATTTCGCAAGGCTTGAGGAGCCGATCTGAAGCATGCAGGCGTGGCTTCTGAACTCCGCGCGGACATACTTGGCCATGGCGGGGACAACGTTACGGAGGAGCGATACGCCAGTTCGGCCAAGCTCAAGCAGATGTTGGAGGCGCTCCAAAAGGTGCCGATCGTCACCGATCACATCCACTTCGAGAAAGTCCGCTTGCTGGAGCAAGTCTCGCGAAGGCGGATGCGCCGTTCAGCTCAGGCGAGGCGGCGAAGCGTGCCACAGCAGGGTTAGTGTGGGACGAAGCGCTTAGGCCCATTGCCCGGGTCAAGGAGTCGGTGATGCGTCCTGCCATCCCGCCCCAGCGGTCCAATTGGCCTCTGGCCGATCTTCGCGTGCCATCCCCGCGATCCGCATGACGAACGGCTGGATCTCCGCCAGCATGTCGACGAAGGTCTGGTCGTCGCGCTGTCCCAGACGGGTCAGGAACGCGCGCCATCCCCTTTCGCCCTCTTCGCGGAAGGATTCGGTGAAGGATTCAGGCGGCGACGACGGTATGGGCGTTCCGCGCTTTTCGAAGGTCGCCTTGAATGCGTTCACGACGTCGGCTCCCGCGAAGTCGAGCCGGCGGGACATGTCCCGGACATCGTAGAAGTCCTTGAACCGGGAAGTGCTGGTGCCGAGCGCGCAGATCGCCTCGAATTTCTCGGAGAGCATGGTCTCAGGCGTGTAGCAGAGTATCTCCGGAGCCTCTGTGCCTGCCAGAACGGTGGGATAGGTCATCTTGACCGGCGCTGGTGAGATGATGTGGCCGTGCGATATCTCGATCTTGAGCGGAATCGTCGCGGATCCGAGCTTCGCTTCGCCCGTAATCTGATGTCCAGACTCCTCGGCTTTGGCGTTTATGACTTCGACCTTGAACGTCGCGGGATCGAAGACCACCGGATCGTCGTCGCGCGGCTGGATCGAGACGATCGCCTTGATCGCATCCAGCGCCTGCTGGGGCGTCAGCTTTTCCAGCCCCAGCATGTCCATGTCCCGCGTAGCGCGTGCGTAGTTGCGCGTGACCGCTACAAGTGCCATGGCGCCTTTGAGTACTAGGCGATCGCGCCATTCCGATTTGGCCATCCTGACGAGGAAGCGCTCGAAGACATAACGGCGCATCAGCAGTTCGTGCGCGACTCCGAGCTTACGGGATTCGTTGAGGATGCGGGCTCGAACGCTTTCAGCCGACGCGTTGTTGCCCTGTTTCATAGTGTCCTCCCGGGAATTGCCGACTTCATCTCTTCGGCGAGGCGCGCAAACGGCTCGACCTGGCGGAAGCAGCCGAGCTCCCGCGAGATTCCGATGATCTCATTCGGATCGCCTCCGGTTGCGACGAAATCCTTCATCGCCTTCATCGCCGGTTCGTCGCCGAGTTTGCTTCGGTACCGCAGCATGTCGATCACAGTGCGCGCGGGATTGGTCACGCGCACGGGAACGCCGCCGTAGGTTATTGTGTCGACACCAATCCTCATCATCGGCTCTTGCCAGTAGAGGGTCCGCACGGGATCGCGCCTACTGCCGGTGGCCGGTTTCTTGACCTTACGACGGTCGACGGCGTACCAAATCTGCCAAGGGCTTTCGTCCGACAGGCGGTGGATCGAAGCGGCCGAACTCAGACACACCACCCCACCGGGATTGATCAGCGTGACGGCGGCGTAGCCGATACCGTCAGGCCAGTCTCCCTCGCCAGAGACGTACACCCCTCTCGCGTAGGAAATCGCGGCGCCCTCCGCGACCGCTCGGGCCAGCGACGCCGGATTGATGCCGGCGTCGAAGAATTCCGACGCCGAGCGCACGTGCCCGCCTTCCAACAGCTTTTTGACCTTTTCGATCTGGGTGCGTTCCATCGCTAGTAAGGTCGGGTAGGGAAATGTAAGAATCAAGGGGCATATTTTCGTTTTTGCCTCCAATTTCTTACATTTGATATTTTTCTTTAGTTTTCAATAGCTTATCTGCGTTTTGATGCGGAACCTAGCGGAACCCAGTGCGCCGAACTGTCGGTAATGTAAGAAAATGGAGGCAAAAGTTTAAACTTGCCTCCAATTCCTTACATGCCGGATCGTGCCAATACTTCAGCGACCACTGCCTCGCCGCCTGCTGCGAAACTCCCGACGGCGATCCGCCCGAACGGCTTCGAAGGCTCGCTCGCCTGCGGGCTGCCCGGTCCTTCATCCAATCATGCTCTTCGCATTCGCGGACCGCGCTGGCCTCCTGCAGCACCAGTATCGCTCGTCCACGGAGCGCAGGGGGCACGGGCCGCATCTCTCTCGTCGTCAGCGTAGTAAGTCTCCCTGCCTGGACGAATCCTTGCGGTTGGTTCGTTCCGGCAGTTAGCCCAATCCGGGATTCTCGATCGTCGTGGCCTAGCTTTCGCTGCCCGCGCTGGTGGGCGCTGACCGATTTTCAAGAGGAGACGGTTTAACGGCCATGAAAAAATCCATCCAGTGGGAAGGATTGACCGCCGTTTGGGCGACCCAATGTTTCCTGCAAGCTGCGCCTAAATTGATGGAGGAGGCGAACATGGTCACTGAGATTAAAGCTGATTGTTGAACTCGGCCGGGCCGGGGGGCTACGTGGCCCTCGGCTCAAGAGCCGATGCGAGTTTCTGGGCGGCGCCGGTCGCGCGTTACGCCGAGTATTCCGTTTCGCCCCAACCTTGGACCCCTGACATGACCGCATCAGCACTCAACATTGCCGAAGCTTCGCGGGTACTCGAACAGCCGGCTCCGAGGCGCAGCCTTTGGAAAGCAACTGCCGTCGTCGCCCTTTTGGGACTGCTGGCGGTCACGGCCATCCCCCTGAGCAAAGGTTTCTCCGCCGGCGGTCGCGCGGCGGTGGGGCAAAAACTCTCACCCGTGGGCGCTAGGGTTGAGGATTTCGTACCGGAGGATCGCGGCAAGCTCTCCAAGCCCATCATCGGCGGCTTGCTGGCAGGCGCCGCTTCGACCGTCGGCAAGAGGGTGGCGGGCACCTTCGTCGACGCTTCCTGGCCGGTGGCGCAGGCTTGGTTCGATCGAAAGACCCACAAGACCGACCAGATGATCTGGGCCGGCCCGCTGCACGTCGTCGATGGAAAGCCCGATGGTCGTGACGACACGGTGACGACGTTGAAGTTCGACGGCGAGGGCAACCTAGCCCTCGCATACCGCCTCGCGCGGTTTTTCGCAACGATGGGCTTCGACGTCGGCAAGTTCAAAATGTCCGGGACGGCCACGATGACGGATGCCGATTGCTCTTGCACCTACCGGTCGTACGGGCCGGAGATCGAAGTCTGGACCACGGGTTTCGTCCGGCAGACTTGGCTTTCCGAGAAAAACCAGCGAACCTACTTTGTCGCCGCCGCAATGGACTCGAACGGACAACTGGCATCGGGCCAAGTCACGGCGAGCTTCGGAGGTTTTACGATGACCCGCCCTGCCGTCTTCGGATCGTCTCATGACAAGCTGAATGCGG
This sequence comes from Bradyrhizobium sp. UFLA05-153, assembly GCF_054185185.1. Taxonomy (NCBI): domain Bacteria; kingdom Pseudomonadati; phylum Pseudomonadota; class Alphaproteobacteria; order Hyphomicrobiales; family Nitrobacteraceae; genus Bradyrhizobium; species Bradyrhizobium sp. UFLA05-153. The sequence goes on along the minus strand of NZ_JBBIAM010000117.1, from coordinate 18,699 downwards.
ACAAGCGGCTCGACAACTATTGATGTAACAGCCCTGCGTTCGCGAGAACATGTCTAGTTTGGTAGGGGTGCCCCCGCCCGGTCTCGTACGCCGCCGGTCGGGTTCTCGGTCACTCCTCGGCTGCCGGACCGCTTCGAAGGGCCCAATCGTGGCCGGTCTTCTGCTTCATTCGCGCGAGTAATTTTTCGATCCTCTCCAGATATATGGACTCGACGGCGCTCACGAGGTCGGGCCATTCCTTGGCACCTCCGATATGGTATCCGAGCGACAGTCCGAATTTGAGTTCAAAACGATTGTCCTCGAACGCTATCTCTAGCGCGTGCGAAACTGAGTCATGTTCGTCGTTGTGCGCGAAACGTTTGTTTCTCAAGTCGACTACCCGATCGTGAATGCTCCGCAGTTTTTTCAGGGACACTATCACGCGAAAAACCGCTGCCGCTGCCGCTTCCACCTTGGTGCAAGCGCACATACGTAACTGCAAACGCCGTCGTGAGCATCTCGAGTTCGAGAAAAGCCTCCATTTTCAGCTCGAATTTGTAAGCCGACAGGCGCTTCTGCACATGCTTCAATGCCACCACGGCGGCGAACGAGTTCAAGACTCTGACAAGTTGAGACAATTCGTTGTCGACAGACTTCAGGATGATGCGCCCATCATCTGCCATCGCCTGAAAATGATCTCTCCATTCTTCGGGGAGGTATTGCAGCGCCTCTTCGGGCAGAACGTAGTATTCTCCCGTATTTTCCTCATGAAAGGTCGGGTCGCCCGCCGTTTGCTCCATGTGCGTGCATTCCCTGTTCATTGCGGCAGCGACGCCTTTCCGCGCGATCTCTTGGGAGATCCCGCGCTTGGGTCGTCAGCATTTCTCAGGCGAAGGATGTCTCCGTTTGTCATCGTCATACCGATCGATCTGATCTCGATCCAAGGCTCGTGGGCTGGATGCCATCGATTAGGCTTGATCTTCCGTCACGCGAAAATCTTCAGCGTGCCGTCACACGCCGGTCGCTGCAGCATGAGGGCCTCCTCGCTCAAACCTTGAAGCGCCAAATCGATGTGTTGACTCTTCGACAGTCCTTCGCCGGTTGGGACCGCAAGCCCTGCTATCCGCAGCGGCGTCACGTTCAGCCTCCGAGTGGGACATCGGATGCAGGACGCCCGCGATCAGATCGTGCAGGTTAGAGCGCATTTCAAAAACCGCCGTCGGGTGTGGCGCCGCATCGCTCCGCCGAGGTGCTGTGCGTGCTGTTGCGCCAACTTCGGGCGCCCGGCAGATCACTACCCGCGCGGCGACTCTTTTTTGCGCGTAGCCAAAACGGTTCTTCAAAATCCTGCTCTCGCGCGCGGGCTCCTTATCCACCCTCGGCAATGCCTCTATCCAACTCGAGAGAACGGATACGCGTTCTTGATGTAAGCGTTCAAGAACTGCCCTTTCGAAGATGCCGTTATCAGTTGTTCGTAAAGCGCCGCTCCAACATTGTAATACTGATAGACCGACCCCGATGTGAACTCGACCTCGAGAGTTTCAGATCCGGGGTCGTAGCCCAGTGACAAGATGTTCGTTGACGCTACTGGCTCGCGTATCATTGGCTCGTCTCCGGATCTTCAGTATCATTTGTTGGTGCGCGTTTGATGCTGACACCGCGGGCAACCGCCGTTGTCAGCTGTGCTCGCCAAGATGCCACCACGCGATCGTATCCTTCCGCAACACGGCGATTTCTCCACGCGGCACTAACTGCGGGATCGTGACTCTTGGGTAGATGGTCCTGGCGAGGAAGAAAAACTCGACACCTGACTGGCAGCCGTGCTGCCTCACCTGCGATTATGGCTTCTCCGGTTCGCAGCACTGGGAGAAGATCCATCAACCCGGATAAGTTATCGGGCAGCGCGCCCTTCACCCGCGAACGATCAGTTGGATTTGAAAGCCGTAGTGCGATCAAGGTGCCGCATTGCGAGAGAATAGTCTCATCTATCTCGGCCGGGCGCTGCGACACGAGCATGGCGCCTACACCGTATTTTCGGCCCTCTTTGGCAATCCGTTTGACCATCTCTGCGGCGACATTGCCGTCCTCTGGCGACACATAGCGGTGGGCCTCCTCCATCACGACAAGCAACGGACGAAGGACGCCGCCTTCGGTCTTCTCCCGGCTCCAATAGAGAGCGTCGTAAAGAATACGTAGAATCGAACCGATCAGCCTTACCAAGACGGCACTTGGGACACCCGATAGGTCGAGTATTGTGAGAGGTTTCTCATGGCCCAGCCACCCCTTGATCAACGTATCCAGGTCCTGAGCGGTGGCGCCCTGAAGATCGGGCTCCCAGGGACCAGGGTGAAGGATAAAGTCGAACCGTCGATCCAGCATGCGCGAGCGGAGAAGATTCAGTGGCCTGCGAATCCCCCTTGCCGCCTGATTGAGAAATGGTCCTGCGGTCCCCATCGCATGGGGCTTGTATTTGGGGGGCGTCAGAGAGCCTGGATCGCCGGGCTCCTCTAATGCGGGCTGATCGCGCTGCGGTCCGGTAAATGTCGTAGTCTCGAAATCGATGAGTTCATACCAGAACTGTTTCAGAGAAAATGGAACGGGGCTGTCGACTGTTAAGGACCTTGGGTCTAAGCCGGGTAGAGCCCCTTGGCTGAGCCGTTGCTCCTTCAGCTCCTGGATTTTGTCAGTGAAGGCGATTGCGTGATTGTCGTTAAGCTGACCTGCGACGAAATCAAGCAGTTCACCTGCCTCTAGCGCCCAAAACGGGACAAATAGTGGTTCTTCTCCCGGCTGCGGCGTTGCGCTGAAGACCTTTGCCACGTCGCCGAGCGCGGCTGCATACTCACCGTGCAAGTCGAGAAGTAGAATACGAGCTCCCGACGAACCGCTGTCGTCTACAGGTTGCACAATCGAACGTAACAGGCTCGCTACAGTTGTCGATTTGCCGGAGCCCGTTGAGCCGAGGATTGCAGAATGGCGGGTTACGAGGCCGTCGAGCGAAAGCCGAATTGTGATGTTCTCTGCGCTTGAGAGCGTGCCGATCTTAACTTGGTCATCCTCGCCTTGGCCATATATCCTGCGGAGATCCCGTTCTGTTACGATGTGAACCGTATCATCTATGTTTGGATGTTGGCTTAGGCCTCGCTCAAATTGGTCACCGATAGCCTCGCCGGCTAGTTCGACCCGCATCCAACGGCCGCTTTCAATTTCGCTTGGAGGAGCATTAAGCGGAGCCGCTGTTGCTCCGACCTCGGCAACTACTCCAAATAAATCTTGGTAGCCGAGCGGAATGCGTACGAAGCTACCGACTTGCCCCACGCGATAGGTATGGCCGCCAATTATTGCGAGGCCGGAGGCCAAAGACTCGGCCAGCTTTACCGTGATTGATGCACCTGAGACCGCGCTAACACGGCCGAGATATGTTGGATCCGAGCCCCTCATGATTGAGCTGCACCTACGGCGTCTCCCTGTTCAATCATCTCTGTCGGCCTGACTAGGTCGGGTGAATGAGACAGTGCGCAGAAGCGGCAAAAGCTTGCAAAATCGCCCAGCAGGAACACCTCGTCGCCCGTGCCCCACCGCTGTCCCCAAAAACTGGCTCTGATCTCTGACCAATTTTTGGGAGGATCACCTGGCCGCCATTTGCCGGCCACGCCGCTGATTACTGCGCCGTCCGCCGCGTAAACAGAGAGGTTGGGACGATCGAATCCAAGTGCGCACGCCGCATCTTCTTGCGCTAGATTCTGAAATTGAAACGCGAAAACGGCAGCATTCGCGTTCATTGCGAGAGCTTCATCGAGTAGTGCGCAGATGTGCGCATCCCGGAATGAGAACCCAGCAGCCAGAAGTAATGTATCGGGCTGAAGAAGGAAATGCTTCAGCCGTTCGAAAAGCGCCGCGTAAGGTTGCTTTTGAGTGAGATCGTATTTGAGGTGATCCGGATAAACTAGCTCGGTGCATCCATATCCGCCCGACCGAACTACGACGCCCTGATCAAGTTTCCATCCGAGCGAACCATGGAGCTTCCATAGACGAGACCAGCGCGGCGGTAGGTCGTTGCCTGCGACCGTCACCGGATCGAAGAAGGGGGCGTGTCCGCCGCTGAAACCGTCAAAATAAGGGACCTTGGCGGACTCGAATGCCTCCTCAAGAAGAAGATCATAGTTTGTAGTAAAAACCTCTACGGGGTGAGGGCGTTGGGTGCCGCTTATCCAAGTGACTAATTCGTGGTAGGCAGACCGTTCTTCGGGCAGTTTTGCGCCGACAATTGTACCGATCGCGTTGCACACACGAGCGCCAAGCGTTTTGTATCCTGCACCGTCCAGTCCGTTGACAGGCGTCCCACCCAGCTTCCTGTAGCAAGCGGATGCGCGACAAGATCGTTTCTATACTGCCGCCACCGGGCAACCCGTCGCGAATTGCGTCAACTGCAATCCTATCCTGCCCATTCAGGCCGTCGATCACCCGAGCGGTTAGTGCGTCCACACCCGGAATAAGCGGCTGACCAGTTGGGGAAAGCTTTCCTGCAGCATCTGTGCGGATTGAAAGCGGCGCACCCGCGCCAAGTAGCAGACCAATTCGCTTTCGGCCCTGCGACAAGATCTGTCGCAAGTCAGCCATAGACCGATCAGGATTATGTACAGTATCCATGTCCCTTCCAATATTGTTAGGATCCGCTGAAGCGCCTCGATAAGGAGATGCACTGCGCTTCCGTCGGAGATCAGAGAGTTTTGCGAGATTTGATTTTTTCCAACCGGCGCTGCAGCTCGCCGGGGCCCACGCCTGGCGAATGTCGTTGCCTCGCAAATCTCTGTAATATCGCTATCTCCGTGTCGCGATCGTCGAGCTTTCGATAGATGATTGCGGCCTGCTCATAGTACCATGGCGCCACTCCGCAATTCTGTTCAGCGCTCATCTGTTCTTGAGAGTCAATTTCGCTGAGCAGGAGCGCAAGTGCATTGGAATAGTCCCCCGATCGCTTCAGTGACTTAATGCGCTCGACCAGATCGTTAATTCTGGAGGCTTCGGGCGTAAGACCGATGACGAGCTCTCGGACGTGATTTGCGGAAGGCCTTTGAGTCTTGGCATCGTGATGGATGGGAGTGGCATTCTCGACAGCGCCATCGCCAACCATCAGCATAAAATCGCTTTCGCCGATGATGCGAACCGGGACCCCGGCAAACATCATTTCCTCGGCCTTCCGGTGTTTTGAGCTCTTCTCGTCCCCTTTTGTGCGACGCACGTCCTGGTCTCCGACGACCAGAATGGTTGTGCGCATATTGACGCTGTCGGCAACATTGCAGCCTGCGGCGGCTGCCGCCTGTGCAGCCACGCGGCGCGGAATACTGAGTTGGCCAGTGAACACGACAGTTTCGCCCACCAGTGCTCCTGACGGGTTGCCGTCAGTCGCAAATTGACCCGGCACCTCACCAGATATCGGCAGATCGACCCGCTTCAGCCAATCCTCAAGCCCATAATTGGTGTCGGCGATTGCGCGCAGCATCAAAAGCCCAGTGGCGCGAGCATCCTCGGCCGCGTCATGGTGAGCAAAGCTAATGTCGAATTCGGCAGCGAGACGAGCAAGTCCGTAGCCGGCGCCGTCATTTAATCGAGGCCAAGCTCGTCGGGCAACGCGCAATGTATCAAGCCATACGCCCGGGAGGGGGCCTGCCCCGCACTTTGCTGCGGCGCGAACCATTGCAGTTCTATCGAAAGGACTGTGGTGTACGACAACAACATCCGACAACGACGCAGTTATCGCGGGAAAGACTTGCTTCATCGTTGGCTTGCCGGCGACATGCTTCGGGCGGATGCCGTGAATTCCGATATTCAGTGAGTCGAACTGATCTACAGGATCGACAAGGATGGTCAAAGACTTGAATACAGTCCCTGATCGGAAGTGAACGAGCCCAATTGCGCAAATGCTACCGAGGTCCGCATTTGCCGTCTCGACATCGAGCGCGATGAAATCAGTGGTCACAGATTCTGAACCCCCAAAGCAGCTACATTATTCCGCAACCACAGCGCGAGTACAATATTGACTGACAGTTATACGCATCGAAACAACTCAATGGGTTTAAGCTCGGAAGCGGACGGTCCAACTTGTGGCTGTGGGCCGTGCGGGGCAGGGAGAAGGTCGCGAGTTGAGGCGGTCCCATATGAAAGGCCAACTTGCGGTGAGAGAGGGGGCATCTGAAGGGCTGGCGGCTCTTTCCCTCAAATTGGATCAGCTCGCCTTCCGTTCGTGCTCGACTGACCCCTCCAACAGCGGCATATCGAGGCTCGGGATCTCAGGCATCGCCTTACCCGCAATCGCCTGTAGGTCGCCGACCATGCCGACTGTAGATTCAATCACGGAAAGGATCTGGGTTTCGCGCTTGGCCCACTGGCGGCCCATGAACTTGCGCTCCTTATCGAGGTCCTCACGCATGTCGTTAAATTTCTCGACAACTGCTTCCACCCTTTGCCGGAATTTGATACCGGTCAGATATTGGTAGACCTGCTCCATCTTGGTCTGCTGTCCCTGCTGCGCGAGGCGTGATCCGCTGACTTCGATCAGGGTCTGGCGGAGAGCGACCGCAACGGGCAGGGCGTAGCGCGGATGCGCAACCCACACTCCGTCTACCAAGTCGAAGTGCTCGATGTGCTTTGGAAGCGCCTGCGAGATAATGAGGGCAACGTCGGCCCCGCAACGCCGCTGGTCGTCGCGCAGCTTCGCGAGCCAGCCATCGCTCCATGCTTTGGTCCGCTTGGATTCCCAAAGAATTATGCCAACGGGTTGGCCGATCGAGCCCTTGACCTGTTGCACAACATCGGCCCCGAGCTCGCCCTTTCCGACAGGGTCGACTAGGTCGGTGGGAAAACGTCCGCGCAACAGTACCTCGAGCTCCAGCTCAAGCGCCTCGCCTTGGGACTGCTGCGAACCTTGCTCAGCCTTGCGTTTCAGTTCCTCGATGGTCCGTGTCATGGACTCGATCGTCTGATCTTTCTCCAAAACGCGCAACCTAGCGGCCTCATCAGCTTCCAGACGAGCCTTAGCCTGAATCTCAGCAATCGAAGCTTGAACGCGCTTTTCGATCGTGAGATCGAGCTCGCGCTTCTCTTCGTCGAGCGCACGTTGCTTGCGTATCAACTCGGCCTGAGCTTGTTGAGCCTCGGCGAGTTTAGCATCGTTTGCCGCAAGGCTCTGGCGGAGTACACTCGCTTCCGCCTCCTTAGCCTGCAATTCCGCAGCAGCTGCTTCGCGGGCCTTCTTGGCTTCCGCCGCGACGAGCAAAGTTCGTTCAGAGGATAGTCGCTTCGCTACCTGGTCCTCAATCTCCTCACGTGCCTTTGCAAGCTGCTCGCGCTCTCCTCGCAGCGCTTCGGCCTTGCGGGCAACTTCCGCATCCTTGCTGGCCAGCAGCTCCTGGAACCGTCGGCGCGTTTCTTCGAGTAGAGGAGCCGCCAGCGATTCGGTCAGCTTGATCTCGCGCTTGCAATGCGGGCATTGGAGGGTGGGTTCATGCGCGGCGCCGGCGATAGTTGCTGCGAAATTCATGACCCCTCCAGATTTTTCCGCTGCGTCAGCTTGCCTTGCCTCGCCAAGCGTTGCAGCTTTACCGCGATTGCGTTGTTCGGGTCGAACGCCGCAAGCTGATTGCGGCGATTTTTCCACTGAAACTAGTTCCGGGCGCCAGGAGAGTCGTCTAGGAGGGGCCACAGGAGGAAAAGCCGGCTAGCCGTCTTGGTCCCGGCGCCTCAGTGCTGGCGCCCTGGACAAAGAGATAGCAGTACGCCTCTCTCGAATAAAAGATCGTCGAGTCCCGATCGCATATCGGAAAGAAGCGACTTCGCGTTCCCGAGTGCTCTGGTTGCGCCTCCCTGGAGTTCTTGACCGTCATCTGTTATCGCGTCGCGAAAGGCAACGAATCGTTATGGCGTGCCTAGGAAGATGAATTTGACCGATCCCACTAACAGCATTGAGTTGCCGCCCGTCTTGCACAAGCCGGCAAGTCGCTTGCCGTGGGTTGTTGGACTCCTCGCCGTTATTTTCGGGTTGTGCGCGGGAGGAGTCTATTTCGGGAACGGTATAGACAAGCTTCTCGGCACGTCGGCCGCACCCGAAAACCTGCCAATGCAAGGCTTGTCACCCGAGGACAAGGCGGTTCTTTCAGAGATTAGATCGGGGCAACAGGAGATAAGCGAGGAGATCACCGAGCTCAAGCGTAACATCAGTGCGCAGCAAGAGGGTCTAAAACAGATATCGGATCAAATCGCTGCACTGACCTCGAACATCCAGTCTTTGCAGAATCCGCCCGTCGTTACGCCTCCATCGCCAGCACCTAATCTACCGCCAGCCCGTACTGTTTCGAAGCCGGCCGCGAGAGCCATCCCGCCTTCTAGACCGGAAGGGCCAGTTTCAATCGGGGGCGCTCCGCTGATTTCCGAGCCGGGCACCCAGCCTCATTGATCAGATCGTAATTCCTGAGCCGTAGCTGATGCGCGGCGCGGTCATGTTCTTATCATCGCCTCCGGAGGTACGATGTTTGCCAACCGTATTCGTATCGGCACTGTTGCGCTCGTGGCCTCCGGAATTCTGTTCGCAGTCTACCCGGCAGTTCGCCCGTTCTCGGACGAAAGATCGCTGCTGGGTGCGGCTGCCTTCGGGTCTGAGGCATGGCTGGCGTCGCACATCATTGCCATTGTGGCGTTCGCGCTACTCCCACTTGGGCTGCTCGGGATCCAACGCTCTTTACTGGGGACGCAGTCCGAGCGCCTGTTCTTTGTCGCCGTTGTCCTGATCGTGATTGGCACAGGCTTTACACTGCCATTCTACGGGGCCGAAACCTATGGTCTTCACGCGCTGGGACAGGCAGCGTTGCGGAGGCACTCCGATTCACTGCTCAGCCTCGTCGAGATCATCCGCTCCGGCCCTGGCCTTATCATGTTCCTCGCCGGTTTGCTTCTTCTTGCCGCATCCGCAATCGCGACTGCCACGGCGCTTTGGCGTTCCTGTCGCTATCCGAAGGCAAGTGGCGTTCCCTTCGCAATCGGAATGTCGCTATACATTCCGCAATTCTTCGGCGCGCAGCCCCTGCGCATTGCGCATGGATCACTGGTTGCAATCGGTTGCGTATGGATGGCGGTATGTCTTTGGAGGCAAGGCCGATTTGGTGCGGAGCGACAGAGTGTCCGCTTGTGAGAAATGAGGCCGCAAAAAGCTTCGTAAAATATTAGTGTCGAAACTGATATCCGAACTGCTGGTCGGCAGCAAAGAAGGATGCGTGAGGTGAAATCCGTCGCAGAAGGCCGACGAAATGCAGAATTTAAGCGTGATTGCGCCCATCACATACGATTCACCGGCAGCATGTTTAGCCTAGCATGAGCTTGGACGGATCGGAGTGCCGTTTCGCGTTGAGAGCCGATGTACGTCAAAGCTGAGGCGGCATCGTTCCAAAAGTCCCAGTCCGAAACTGAACACCGAACATCTGTTTGGAAAACCAGTGCAAATTTTCCGCTAGAGCGGCTGCGGGTCCGCATCGTGCTCCAAGCTTCGCGGGAGCAGTGAGATGAGCAATTTCAACCAGGAAAGCATTCTGAACGTCCATCACTGGACTGACAATCTCTTCAGCTTCACCAGCACACGGAATCCCTCGTTTCGCTTCTGCAGCGGTGAATTCACCATGATCGGGCTCGAGGTTGACGAAAAGCCTCTGCTGCGGGCCTACGGCATCGCCAGCGCTCATTACGAAGACCGGTTGGAATTCGTCGCGATCAAGGTGCTGGACAATCCCTTAACCTCGCGTCTGCAGCAGCTTAAGCAGGGTGACCAGATCATTGTCAGCCGCAAGACGACTGGCTCGCTGGTCATTGATAATCTTAAGGACGGACGCAATCTCTATCTGATCGGGACTGGCGCCGGTCTTGCGCCGTTTCTGAGTGTCATAAAGGATCCCCAAACCTATCTGCGATTCGAGAATGTGGTGCTGCTTCATGGCTGCCGCCGCGTCGCCGAGCTCGCCTATGGCGAGATGATCACGGAAACGCTGCCAAGCGACGATCTGGTCGGCGACTTCGTTCGCTATCAACTGATCTATTATCCGACCGTGACGCGCGACCGCTTCCACAACCGCGGCCGGATCACCGACCTGATCGCGTCAGGCAAGCTCTTTACGGAAATCGAGCTGCCGAAACTCGAGCCGCAGCATGACCGCGCCATGATCTGTGGCAGCCCCGCCCTGGTCCGCGATGCCCGAGAGCTCTTGATAGCGAAGGGCTTTGTCGAAGGCTCTCCGCGAGAGCCCTCACATTTTGTGTTCGAAAGGGCGTATGTCGACCCCTTATTTTGAGCTGCGGTGGCAAGCGACAACGGCTGATCCGAACCCGATGCAACGCGACCAGGGACGTCCTTACCGGTGCTACGCGTCAATAAAATTGTCGGTCTCTCGGCTGGATATAGTTGCAATCATCGCAGCTCCCGACTTATGGTAGACCGAATGGCAGGCTGTGGGGAAAAGCTATGAGAGCTATCTGGCTCGCGTGGCTCGTGGTCATTATGTCGGTGTCGCAGGCGCGGTCCTGGGGACAGGAAGGCCATGCAATCGTCGCTGAGATCGCGCAGCGGCGGCTCGATCCCGCCACGCTCGACAAAATCGCGACCCTGCTTGCCTTGGAAGCCCCTGCTCTTGATCACCCCCACGTAACGCTCGCTTCCATCGGCAGTTGGGCTGACGACTACCGTGCCGACCATAAGGATACGGCAGGATGGCATTTCGTGGACATACCGGATGATCGATCAACCTTCGATCCGAATGCTGATTGCAAAAAAGGCAACTGTGTCATCGCGGCGATTGCGCGCTTCCGAACTGTCCTTGCTGATTGCTCGAAGCCTGCACCCGAACGGCTCCAGGCTTTGAAGTTCATTGTTCATTTCATTGGCGATGTTCACCAGCCTCTGCACGCATCGGATCGGTGGGATGCCTACACAGGAAAAGACGATCAAGGCGGCAATCTTGTCCCGGTGACATTCTTCGGACAGACCACGAACCTGCATGCGCTTTGGGATACCGGTCTGATTATGCGCACCGTTTACAATTGGGGCGCCTATGTCGTTCGGCTTGAAACGACCTGGTTTCCGGGGCGTGACTTGGCCGAGTTGAAGGGGGGCTCGCCGGCCGATGGGGCGGTCGATGCGCATAGGCTTGCACACGAAGTTGCTTATGACATTCCTGACGACGGAGTTTTAGGCGTTCAGTATTTTTCGAAAGCATCGCCGATTGTTGACCGCCAACTCGCCCTTGCCGGGATAAGGCTTGCGCAGGTGCTCAAGGAGACGCTGTCCCCGGCAGCCTGCCAGTAACAGAGTATCGGGTTATCGCTATGAAGGCGCTCACGTTACTAGCCGCAATGGCATTGTCGCTTCCGCTCGCGGGTGCATCTGCGGCCCCGGGAAGCACTACATCCTGCTCGACAAATGGCATCTGCTACTGCACGCACGACTATCTAAACGATGCGATCAGACAGCGCGTTAGCGAGATACGGAACTTGATCAGCGGGCAACGGAAACAAGGCAAGGCGATTGGCTATCTCAGCGTTCCGATTAGCGGGATTGCAGGCGGAGTTTCGCCAATCAATGCGCTCGTAGCACAAGAGGCCAAGGAACGCATCGAGCAGCAGTGGGGGCCGCGCGACGTATGGATCCTCGACCCGGCCGCACCACAGTTTTCGCTCCCTACGGACGCCAACGGCGCTGACTACATGTGGATGTGGACCCAGATCCTCGAAGGCGAGGAACCTGAAGGTCTCGGCGCGTTCGACTTTGTGTATTTTACCGGGCCGTCTGACTTTGCGCGTCACTTCGGTCTTGATGGTCACGCCGATCTCGAGAAACTCGACACGGCCTACGACAATCTCGTCAAGACAAAACCTGACCTCGCGGCAAAGGTCGATAAGCATTCCTTTCGCAACTACTACGGCTTACGTGCCTCCGTCAGCTTTAGCTACGGATCGCACGACGAGTGGAATATCGTCAAAATCATTAATGCAAAACGGCGCGCATCTGACAGTACTGCCGGTTTTGCAAAGCAGATGGGTGTGTTCTTTGATGGGAAGCCTGTAGCGCCGGGCCTTTTTGAGCTTCCGGTTACCGATGGAAACGCCAGAGCCTGCAAGACGAATTGATATAAGCTGTTTCAGGAAGAGAATTTCCATGACCACAAAGCAAGCTGCCGCCAATGCGATCACCTCTCGGAAACGGTTGCTTCGGTGGCCGTACGCTTGAGGTGCATTGAACGTCAGCGGATGAAGCTCGGTCGATCGCTATCAATGGTTCGCGCACTGCAAGCCAGCCAGGCGAAATGGGATACCCTGCAAAGCCGGTTTGCATCCGGTGATAGATCTGATCGCCGCCGCAAAAGATCGTCACATCCTCTACGGCTCTAGGCGTCGTCTCGACAACGCAATTAGGTTGCTCGACAAGGACACCTCAGCAGCGCCGCGTGTGCGCGCTGAGAGGCCGGATTGCTATCGTTTTGAACGAGAGTCGGACACCGTCGATCGGTTCGTTGCCGGCCTACCGACGAGCCTAACCAACTCGGAGATCTTCAGCGGAAAGTTTCCCGGAGCGACCGGTCTTCGGCTCGTAGCTAATTCGGGAGCCCTCCGCCAGGCCGGTGTGGCCCGCCTTTTCAACGGCACTCATGTGCACGAAGATGTCGGGTCCTCCATCGTCTGGTTCGATAAAGCCGTATCCTTTGGTCGGGTTGAACCACTTCACAGTACCGAGTGCCAATGCAGTATCTCCAAGTTGAAGCCAGTCAATTTAGCCGAGAGCGAAGGCGGACATCAAATGTAACGAGCGGCACGAAGCTTTCTCGTTCCAATACCGCCGCTGTCATAGAGGGACATCCATACTGTTCGCGCACGTTGGGGCAAACCGATCAGATACATCGGAATGATCGAGCTACGTTAACAGTGCCGTTCGTACACGCGAACCTACTTCGAGCGCACCAGAGATGGTCGGCGCGACGTCATGCCGACTTCCATTTGCGTAGTGCATATCGGGAGGGGCTTGACCTCAGCTGAGAAGCCACCCCGGTAGATACTTTACCCACGAGCCAAATGTGTCGCACACGACCAACTCACCTCAGGCCGATGAGTTTAAGAACCTGCTGACATTCAGTGCCTCAGCCGCGGTTTGGGGTAGGTGGTCCGAGGCTAATGTTAAGGCCGGCTAATGATCGTAAACGCAACTATCAGATCAGGTGGCTAAGTATCCCATTTTTCTGCCACGAGACCCTTGCTCCCGTAAAAAACCTGTCCTATCTCCATCTCGCCTGTGTAGCACTCGCGGGCATTGACTGCTAACAACCCAAAATCTCCATCTCGTGCAAATGCTTAGGAGGACTGCATGAAATTCCGTCCGCTTCACGACCGCGTCGTGGTCAAGCGCATCGACGCAGAAGAGAAGACCGCTGGCGGCATCATCATTCCCGACACGGCCAAGGAAAAGCCCTCCCAGGGCGAAGTGATCGCCGTCGGCCCCGGCGGCCGCGACGAAAGCGGCAAGCTGATCCCGATCGACGTCCAGATCGGCGACCGCGTGCTGTTCGGCAAGTGGTCGGGCACCGAGGTCAAGATCGACGGCCAGGAGCTGTTGATCATGAAGGAAAGCGACATCATGGGCGTGCTCGAAGCTCCCGCTTCCAACAAGAAGGCCGCCTAATTCAACCGCTCGCACCGCTCACCCCTGAGGAGCGCCTGCCGGGCGCCTCGCCAAGGGTGAGATGAGACCAAGACAACTCAGGGAAACCAATATGTCAGCCAAAGAAGTGAAATTCGGCGTCGACGCCCGCGACCGCATGCTGCGCGGTGTCGATGTTCTCGCCAACGCCGTGAAGGTCACGCTCGGTCCGAAGGGCCGCAACGTCGTCCTCGACAAGTCGTTCGGCGCGCCCCGCATCACCAAGGACGGCGTCACCGTCGCCAAGGAGATCGAGCTCGACGACAAGTTCGAGAACATGGGCGCCCAGATGGTGCGCGAAGTCGCCTCCAAGTCCGCTGACGCGGCCGGCGACGGCACCACTACCGCGACCGTGCTCGCGGCTGCGATCGTCCGCGAGGGCGGCAAGGCCGTCGCCGCCGGCATGAACCCGATGGACCTCAAGCGCGGTATCGACCTCGCCGTCGAGGCCGTCGTCACGGACCTCCAGAAGAACTCCAAGAAGGTCACCTCCAACGAGGAGATCGCCCAGGTCGGCACCATCTCGGCCAATGGCGACGCGGAGATCGGCAAGTTCCTCGCCGACGCCATGAAAAAGGTCGGTAACGAGGGTGTCATCACCGTCGAGGAAGCCAAGTCGCTCGAGACCGAGCTCGACGTCGTCGAGGGCATGCAGTTCGACCGCGGCTACATCTCGCCCTACTTCGTCACCAACGCCGACAAGATGCGCGTTGAGATGGACGACGCTTACATCCTCATCAACGAGAAGAAGCTCTCCTCGCTGAACGAGCTGCTGCCGCTGCTCGAGGCCGTGGTGCAGAGCGGCAAGCCGCTGATCATCGTCGCCGAGGACGTCGAGGGCGAGGCGCTCGCCACGCTCGTCGTGAACCGCCTGCGCGGCGGCCTCAAGGTCGCGGCCGTCAAGGCGCCGGGCTTCGGCGATCGCCGCAAGGCCATGCTGCAGGACATCGCGGTCCTGACCGGCGGCCAGGCCATCTCGGAAGATCTCGGCATCAAGCTCGAGAACGTCACGCTCAACATGCTCGGTCGCGCCAAGAAGGTGATGATCGACAAGGAGAACACCACGATCGTCAACGGCGCCGGCAAGAAGGCCGACATCGAGGCGCGCGTGGCTCAGATCAAGGCGCAGATCGAGGAGACCACCTCGGACTACGACCGTGAGAAGCTGCAGGAGCGTCTTGCCAAGCTCGCGGGCGGCGTCGCGGTGATCCGCGTCGGCGGCGCGACCGAGGTCGAGGTGAAGGAGCGCAAGGATCGCGTTGATGACGCGATGCATGCGACCCGTGCAGCCGTCGAGGAAGGCATTGTCCCGGGCGGCGGCGTCGCCCTGCTTCGTGCCACCGAAGCGCTCAAGGGGCTTCGCACCAAGAACGACGACCAGAAGACCGGCGTCGAGATCGTGCGCAAGGCGCTGTCCGCGCCGGCCCGGCAGATCGCGATCAACGCCGGTGAAGACGGCTCGGTGATCGTCGGCAAGATCCTCGAGAAGGATCAGTACGCCTACGGCTTCGACTCGCAGACCGGTGAGTACGGCAACCTCGTCACCAAGGGCATCATCGACCCGACCAAGGTCGTGCGAACTGCAGTCCAGAACGCTTCCTCCGTGGCTGCGCTCTTGATCACCACCGAGGCCATGGTCGCCGAGCTGCCGAAGAAGGCCGCTGCCGGCCCCGCCATGCCCCCGGGCGGCGGCATGGGTGGCATGGGCGGCATGGACTTCTGATCTAGCCGTCAAACCGACCACGAAATGTGAAAACCTCGGCAGCCATGCCGGGGTTTTCTACTTGGGACGGACTCACAACGCGTCGCCCTGGCCTGTTCTCATGTTTGCTGTCAAGGGACACGATCAAGCGAAACCACTCCCGGCTCGGCGACGGATGCCGAACCAGGGTGGAGCGCTCTGGTCGTTCGCACGTCACTACCGATGCTATTGCCCGCCGACTGCCGCCATTTATTTAAGGCACCGCGGATTTCGACAGGTGGAGCACCTTTAAAGCGATTCCTGTTTCTGTCGTGCCCGATCGCGGTCACATGGATGAAATGCCGTGGCCATTCCCGCGCCTTAGGAAGAGGGACACAACCCTGTCACTGAGCGAGATCCACATCGAGCTGAACTCGAGCGCTGGTGACACAATTTGGAAAATCACGGGGAACACCAGCAGCTTGAAATCGTCCTTGGTCAGAGCCGTGAGATCCTGGAGCTGTCCACCTAAATCGGAAAGTTTTGGGACTGCCGTCGGTATTTTTTAGACGCCTGCTTTATAACGGCAATGTCTGTCAGGCCGTAGATCGATATCGGTCGGGCCTCGATCGCCACTCAGGGCGAGGCTGAAGGCGAACGATGGATTTCGGTGGCACGGCACGTCGTCTTTGTCGCAAAGCGGCGTTGGTATATATGTCTCTCTCAACTCAGCCTTTGCGCCGTACGGCGCAAAGTGCACGGTCGGAGACCAGGGGTGCCGCGCAGGGCAGCCATCGGGCGTGCCCCTCTCCAGTAGCGGGCAAAAATGCGGACAAATGCCACTGGTATTGAACCAACGAGAAGGTCAAAGCGCAAAGGACAGGGCGTTTGCGGACCGGCGCTGAAGTCACGCTAAGCCTTTCAACCAGGCGCAGCCTCCTCAATGCAGTCGGACTGATTGTGCCGTACGGCGCAAAATTGGGACGCAGCACTATTGCCGACGCACGACAGTCAGGACCAGCCTGCGATATTGTACGTAGCTGGTCATTAAAGCGTTGGATGTGAAATCCTTCACAATGTGAGATGATCGCGCGGCCTACATTAGGCTTGCGAGCACAGCGAACATCGTTCCCCTGTCGACATCGCCGGAAGGAAGCCACCTCATGAGCAGCGACTCTCAGTCTGCGAATCCACCCAGATGGGATTGGCCATCCTGGATGAAGGGCAGCATGCCCAATCCTCTCGATTTCTTTGCGGCACCTCGGAATTTCGTGCAGCCCATATTGCCCGGTTGGGTGTTTGGTAGCGTAACCAATATCACAGAGCAGAATTCAAGCGCGCCTGATACCGAAAGAGA
Source organism: Bradyrhizobium sp. UFLA05-153 (assembly GCF_054185185.1). Classification (NCBI taxonomy): domain Bacteria; kingdom Pseudomonadati; phylum Pseudomonadota; class Alphaproteobacteria; order Hyphomicrobiales; family Nitrobacteraceae; genus Bradyrhizobium; species Bradyrhizobium sp. UFLA05-153. Next base: position 1,959 of record NZ_JBBIAM010000117.1, on the reverse strand, counting down.
GATTGTCGCCGCGCAGAGCTACGGTCGCCAGCTAGGCCGCGTCATGGACGCTCTCGCCATTCTTATCGCCGACTTGCCCAAGGCGAAGCAGGATGCGTCGGCTTTCGAAGAATTCGCCAAGATTCATCGCGATATCAATGAGATCAAGGCACAAGCTGCAGCGCGACGGCTCAACAACATCGCGGCTGACCTCGCTACTCTCAAAGAGACGAAGCCCGAGGAATATGAACGCCTCGCAGCGACGCTTCGCGAGGTCCTGAAGGCAACGCAATAAGGTCTCCTGGTCACGACGGCCCAGTACCTTTTTGTGCGACTACGATGTCTAGGCCCGTACCGACGAAATGCAATGATAGTCCGTAGGCGGGCCAAATTCTCCATCCGGGTTCCTTTTATCCGGTAGGCAGAAATAAGTTATGAGAAACGATAACGCTATGACAAGCCGTACCGGTAAAGTGAGCCAGAAGACAAACCGACCAACAACTTTGCCCATCGTTGCCTGCGCGATCCAGTAAGGGGCGGAAGCGATTTCAATGTTATCCAGGTGGACGAATGCGCGTTGACCAAAAACGAGAGTCTTCTTGATCGACCCAACCGTCGTGTAAAGAAACCAGCTGCTGAGGCCCGTAGCGACCACAAGAGCAAAAGTAAAGAAGGCGACAGCGACTGTGTAGTACGCGTTCGTAGTTGGGCTTGTCCTTCTCGGATTGCTTCCCCTTTCCGGTGCCTGGGGAGGGTACATCTTCACTTATGGCTTCCGAGGCGAGCACAGCCAAGTCGGCCCGGCCGAGGGGAGGGGAGGATCGTGCCATACCGGGCAAGCGTGCGGCCTCAAGACGAAAGCAGCAAGGATGCTTCGCCGCGCGCCGCAACAACAAGCTCGCTGGAGGTTTGTTTTGTCCAAGTAACTCGTTTCAGCCCTCGCTATTGCTGCACTTGCCTCATCAGGATCGTTGCCGGCATTTTGTGCTGACAGCTTGGGTTCACTTCGGCGAACATCGACAGCTCCGCTTCGTCCAAGAAACACAACTTCCTAGGGTCGGAGCAGGTGCCCATGAACGCTGGGCTTCTGATCGCGGCCTGCGTCACCACTGATCTACAACGTAGGCTGGAGTCTTTCTGGCGGGACGAGAATGTTCGTCTGTGCCGTGTACAATGTTGCGACATCCGTCGCGAGCGACATGTAATCGTCGTAGGCTGTTTGGCTGGCGGGTACGACAGCTAATTGAAGATTTGCCGGAAGGATGCCGTTGTTTGCGGTGATTGCCGACGCTCTAAATTTCTTCTCGGCCTGTCGCAGGTCGTCGATAGATTTGTTGAGATCGGCCATGGATGTCGGTGTCACGAGCTTGCCGCCGATATAGACGACCTGGCTAAGGCCGAGGATACCGAGCAACGTCTGCGGTATTTCAAACGACGAAAGTTGAGTGACGCCGCCGATGATCAATGCGCCGGCCACGACGAGGCTGAAGATGAAGCTTTGATAGCGATAGACGTCGAACTCTCCGTCGGTCGTGAAGAGGTCACGCCAATGGGCATCGATGTTGTTCGGATTGAAAGTGGATGAAAGCCACTGCTTGCGTAGGAGCCAGGCTTTGTTTTCGGGCGTGATCGTTGTTCGGGAGTTATCCGCTCCCTTGGCCACCGTGGAGCCGACGCCGGCAATTCCCAAAAGAAGCAGGACAGTGCTCGAGATGTCCGTGAGCACACCTGTGCGTAGGAGGAAGTAGGTGATCAAGCCGAAGACGATCAGGGAGAACATGATGATCTGAAGCTTGCCGAGACTTGCGCGACCGTCCGTGCCGGCGCTCATGGCGATCGGGTCGAGATAACCATACCAACGAGGGGGGCTACTTGTCCGGAAAGCGAAGGCAGCGATCAGATAGCCTAGGATGACACTGAGCCATGCCAGGCCGGAACTGTAGAGTGCCGGGCTTACTCTGACGGTCGTCTCCGAGACCT
>NZ_JBBIAM010000116.1:0-29318 GCF_054185185.1 Bradyrhizobium sp. UFLA05-153 | reverse complement strand
ACGGCGAGCGCGATCGCCCCCGCGAGCATCGCCTGCGTTTGCAGGGTCGCATAGTGCGCCCCGTGCTGGTGCACCGCAATCCCGAGCGTGGCGAGCGCGACCGAGGGTGCGGCTGCGAAGAGACCGGCGAAGCTCTTGGGACGTAGAAGATCTCCCAGCATCGCGAAGCCCGATACGACGGCGCCCCCGATGAGAAAGCGGACGACGTCCTCGGTCATTTTGCCTTCTTCCAGAGTCTCGCGAGCGGCCCGCCGGCCCCGTAGACCGGATCCTTGCGCGGCACCGGGACCTTCGGAATGGTCTTGAGGGCGCGCGGATGGTCCTCGACCGAGGTGCACTCGTCGTACGAGTAGGCGCCGATGACGAGGAAGTCGCCATCCGCCCCCAGGCACTGGTGCCCCGTGCCGGCGGGCAGGACGGCGACGTCGCCGGCCTTCAACGTGAATATTCTGCCCTTCTTCCCGCCGAACCGAACGCGCCCCTTGCCGCGTGCAACGCCGAGCACCTCGTGGATCCGGGAGTGGTAATGCTCGTAATCGTAGATGCTGTTGCGCCAAGTATCGCGCCATCCGTTCGCTTCGAACAGATCTTCGAGCACGGCGGCAGGATCGTGGCGTTGATCGAGATCGACGGCGCCGCGGTAGATGACCAGTGGCCATCGCGGATGATTGGGGACAAGACCGTCGTCCTTGAAGCGAATAGTGTGAGGCTTTCGCACTTGTGCAAGGTCCCCAGCCTTCCGCTTACCGGGGCGCCGCAAACCGGTGGCGCGTTCCGCATACCCCTTTAGATCCTCAAGGGTCGGCATGATCGTTCTCCGTTAAAGCGTCGAGCGGGTAGCCGGTGCACAGCCGCAGGAACCGTTCGAGAGCCGCTCCCAGCGCGAAACCTGCGACGACATCGCTCGCCCAGTGCGCCAGGACGACTAACCGCGTCAGCGAGATGCCGACCGCAACGGCGCGGATCGCCCGACGGGGACCGGCCGGCAATGCGCCGGCCGCCGATGCCAAGGCTCCCATGTGCAGCGCGTGGCCGGAGGGAAAGGCGTCCTCACGCTTCCCGGAAAATGGGACGCCATGGAGGTGCCCGATCACTGTCCTGCGGTCCGGTCGGGTCTGGTCGAACAGAAGCTTCAAACCATGGGGCAGCAGCGACGCCGCGACCGTGACCAGAAGAGCATGGTTGCCGGCGCGCCGCAGCGGCTCGCCCCGTCCGCGCGACGCGAGCCAACCAGCCGCCGCCAGGACCAGCAGGACCTTCTCGTCGGCACCCCAAGTCAGGGCGCGGGCTACCATCTCCGGAGCCGGCGCAGTGTTGCGGGCGATGAATCGTGCGGCCACGACATCCGCCTTGGTCGGCCGGACGCTGACCGGAAAGCTTGGGCCTCTAAGGCGACTCGCTGAAACTCTAGCAATTTTGAACATGGCTCAAGCGATCGACTTCACCAATCTATAAAGACCTCTGATCGTGCTCTGCTGCTTGTCATCGACAATCAGCCTTCCGCCGTATGATCCGCGCCCAGCGCAAGCGAATGCTCGGAACGAACCTTGCTACCCATTGCGAGGTAGATCACATCGAACTCCCTCGAGGATCCGTCGGACGCGAGCCCATGTCATGCCGCGTGAACGGGAAGCCGCCGAAGCATACGATGTGGCAGGCCTCTTCCTCCGCGGCTGTCACCTGTCGCTATTCCGCGGCCTGGGCACTCGGCGGAATTTCCGCCGGCGCGAGCGGAGATACGGCGGGCCCATTGAGCGCAGTGCCGCCCGGCGCGAATTGAGACCCGTGGCAGGGGCAATCCCAGCACTGCTCCAGCGAATTCCAATGCACGACGCAACCAAGATGGGTGCAGCTTGCAGACAGCAGGTGCAACTCGCCCTGGCGATCGCGGCAGGCGGCAATCTTCTTCAATCCGCTGCGAACCAGCCTGCCCTCTCCCAAGCGAAGCCGCTCCACCGAGGCAAGTGCGTCGGCGCCGAGATATTCCGCAAAGTTCTTCAGCGGCGTGATGTTCTCGCTGATGAAGGTTGTGATGTTCTTGGAGATCTTGCGCTCCGGCAAATAGACGGCCTCCCAGCTATTGCCGCCGATCGTGATCAGATCCGCAATCAGCAGGCCTGCCACGAGGCCATTGGTCATGCCTTGCCCGGAATCGCCGCTGACGAGGAAAACATGCGCTTCGTCCGGGCTGCGTCCGACGAAGCCAGTGAAGTCCATGGGTTCGAGCACCTGGCCGGACCAGCGATGGGTGATCTCGCCGATCATCGGCAACCGCGCCCGCGTCCACTGCTCGAGTGCGGCAAAGCGCGCCTGACCATCGTCGGCCTCGCCGGACTTGTGGTCCTCACCGCCGACAATCACGATGTCCTCATCCGCCGAAGCCGGCTGCAGGCGGACATAGTGATAGGGATCGAGCGTATCCCAATACAGTGCATCCAGCAGCGAGCCGGCCGGGACTTTGGCCGCAATCACATAGGTGCGATAGGGCGCCTGCTTGGTATGGATCGCGACCTGCAGATTGACGGGCGAGTTCGTCGCGACGACAACGTCCGTGACCCGCACCTCGCCGCCTGACGTCTTGAGAACGATTTCGCCGCGGCCGTGCTCGATCGTCTCGACGCAGGTGTCACCGTAAAGCCTGGCGCCGCGCCGATGCAGCGCTTTCGCCAATCCGGCAAGGTATTTGGTTGGATGAAAGCGCGCCTGCCGGGGGAAACGAAGCGAGCGCGCAAGACCGCCGTGATGGATGGGGGTCGGATCGCCGCAAAGCTCGACGGGGATTCCGAGCTTCCTGCAGCTTTCGAATTCCTCATCCAGATGCGATGGCAGCGTTTCCGGCGCCAACACCCAATAGCCATCGACGCGCCGGAAATCGCAGTCAATCCCCTCGGCAGACTGGATCGCCTGCGCACGGTCGATCGCAGCGGCGACGCTCTGGTAATACAGCCGGCCGCAATCCTCACCGCGGACCCTGATCAACTCCTTGTAGTCGTCGTCCAGGGTCGTCGCCAAATGCGCGGTGGTGCGCGCCGTCATTCCTCCGCCGATTCTGCCGCGGTCGAGCACGATGACCGAGCGCCCGCGCGCGGCCAGTTCATAGGCAACCGACAGACCGGCGATGCCCGCGCCGACCACGCCGACATCGGCACGTTCCTGACCCGAAAAGCGCGAAGCCGCCGGGATGAATGTCTCCATCCAAAGCGACTTGGTATCCTCATCCAGCACGTTCATGGCATTTGTCCTCCGGCGTACAAACGAAGGGCAAAGCGCAACCGTTCCTTTGAACAGAGGCCTCCGCATTCGAGCCCACATGTGCCGACGAGGCCCGTATGGACTGCCGTGGTGCAGCTTTAGCATTTGCGAAAAGGAGAAGGCCGGCTCGGCAGCAGGTGAAGCTGAGACGAAGGAACCAGTCACATTAGCGGACTTGTTCCCGGGATCATCTGGCCAGGTTAAAACGACCGCCGCTATCGCTGATTGCCCGTTCCATCCAATGATCAATCCACTCGCCGGTGGTATTCTTGGTCGCGGCACCCATCCAGAGCTGATCTTGAACCGGCGATGCTTTCTGAGAGCCGCGAATTCGCCGCCTCCGCGCGGTGCCATATGCCGAATGTCGGTGAGAGCCTCGACACGCCGCGAGCGGCCAGGCGGTTACAGATCTCGTTGGGTGTCGTCGACGTTCACTTCCCTACCACTTCTCCTTCGACGTACGCACGTCTAGCTCGACCTACCAGGCGCCGTTCGGTTTAGAGGAAGGAGAAAGCACCGTTCGTAGGCCCCGCCTTTCGCGCATTTGAAAGTCCTGAATGTAGACGGTCTCGCGGGATCTTCGCAGCGATGCGAGAAGTCGTTGCGGTCTAACGCGAGCCGTCGCTCGAACGGCCTTCCTCTCCACCTTCACGGACAGCTTCGGCCGCGGTGGATCGTGCGGACGCGATTAACGCTCCGCGGTACCGCGGCACAAAAAGAGCCCCGCCGAAGCGGGGCTCAGCATCACGTCCTCAATACTTCTTGCCTTGAGAATTGTCGGCCGGCTGGCTCGATGCCGGAGGATTGCTCTGGTTGGGCTGCCCGGACGGCATATTCTGGTTGGCGGCCGGCGGATTGTTGCGTTGGGCCGGAGGCGCGGCTTGTCCGGTCGTCTGACCGGAAGGCTGTTGCGTCCCGCTCTGTCCCGTTGTTGCCGGCTGGTTTTGCTGGGCCTGTCCGGTCGTTGCCGGTTGATTTTGCTGAGCCTGCCCGGTCGTTGCCGGTTGGTTCTGCTGAGCCTGCCCGGTTGTCGCGGGCGGGTTCTGCTGCGCTTGGCCAGTTGTCGGCTGGTCCTGCTGCGCCGGAGCATTGGCCTGACCGGTGTTCTGTCCGGTCGTGCCCTGTTGCGCCGGCTGCTGTTGGCTCGTCTGTCCCTGACCAGTCGTGGTCTGGCTCTGGGTGGCACTAATCTTGTTGGAGACGCCAAGCGCCGAGACCGTGCTGATATCGATCGAGCCGCTGGCCTGGATGCCTTGCTGCCGCTGGAAGGTGATCAACGCCTCGCGCGTCCGCGTGCCGAGCACGCCATCCGCTTCACCGGTCAGCAATCTGCGCTCGATCAGCACCTGTTGCACGACACGAATCTCCTCGGGACTCAGATTGAGCGCAGCAACGCTGCCACCGCTGACACCGCCACCGCCGATCCTGCCGGCGTGGCTGAACCGCGTCCGCGGCCCTGCCGGAACAACATCCACAATCCGGCGGCTCCGATCGAGGACCACGATCTCGTCGTCGACCACGAAGAAGCTGTCGTCGCTGAAGTCCGGGAACACATCGATCAGCGCCGGAAAGGCCGAGACGGCCACCACGTTGATGTTTCTCGGCACCACCACGCCGGTATTGACCTGGAAGTTGATCGAGCTGGCGTTAACCCGCGCCACGTTGCGCGAGCTGAGCACCGACTGCTGCAGCGTGGTCTGCTGTTGCGCATTGACCGATACGCGGCCCGCCATGCTCTGGGTCGTCGTACTCTGGTTTTGCGCCGGCGCAGCGGCCTGGGTGCCGGTCGTTGCGCCCTGGCTCTGCTGCGTGGTCTGCCCCTGCGTCGTCTGACCCTGCGTGGCCTGACCCGGGGCAGGAGCATTGCTCTGCCTGGTGTTGGCGCCGGTTGTCGTGCTCTGGTCCTTCTGGCCCTGGTCCTTCTGGCCCTGCGGCGCCTTTTGCTCGGACTGTCGCGTCTGGTCGCGCTCGCCGCGCCCCTGTCCGACGGTCTGACTGTTTTGCTTGCCCGAGGACTGATCCTTGTCTTGCGCCTTTTGCTCGGATTGACGAGGTTGGTCGCGATCGCCACGGCGCTGGCCGATGGTTTGGTCCTTTTGACCCTGCTGATCCTTACCGATCTGGCTTTTCTCCGCAGCGCGGCCGCCCTCCCTCATACCTTCGCTACGCTCGGTGCGTGACGGACCAGCCGCTTGCCCCCGCTGATCCTTGCCGATCTGGTCTCTCTCCGCAGCGCGGCCGCCCTCCCTCATACCTTCGCCACGCTCCGTGCGTGACTGACCGGCCGCAGGGCTTTCCGCCCGGCCTTCGCGTGGCTCCGCGGCCCGGCCCTGCGTCATGCCTTCACCGCGGGATCCACCGCCCGCGCCCTGCGACATTCCGCCTCCCGACTTGTCGTGCTCTGCGGAGCCGCCGCCGGCGCCCATTCCGCCGCCGCCACTTTCACGCATGCCTTGCGCCGCTGCCAGGCTGACGCCGGCGAGCAGCAGTGCTGTGGACAGCAGAAACCTACTCTTTCTCATGCTCATCTGCATTTCCTCCAATATTCATTGCTCGCAGTGTCTTCGATCGGCACTTTCGGATTTACAAAACTTGAAATCCATCGCGCGCTACCACGCGGCGCGAAGCGCAATCCGACTTTCCGGTCTGTTGGAAAACGAGACGGTATTGGGAACGTTCCTGACCGCAGCACCAGACGGAACCTTCAGGCTAAGGGAAGCTTCATGTTCCCGACGCGGGTAATGTCCAACAGTGCAGTCGGCAAGGATAGTTTTCTCGGGCGAGTCACCCGGACGAGACAAGACGCTGTTCAAGAAAAACTTGCTTTGATGAGGTACCCAACGCAAGCTTGCAGTTTAGGGAAACGACTACCGCGTAATAAGACGAAATCGTCAGTCGTCCATGTCGCCTGCCCTTCTTAGATCTGCAGGTCTGGTGTCCGCTCTGCGCCCCAAGAGCTGGCTTCCCCGCAAGACGCGTTTTGATCACATCAACCGAATATCGTGCTGAGCGCAGCAGAAGGCGGGAGATTGACGCGACTGGACGGCGACCTCCAGCCGCCACGTGCGTCCAGGCGCCAGCAGGTGCGCGATTTCACGCCAACCTCTCAACCACGGTCGATACCCCCATCAAATCGGCGGGAACTTTGATGAATTCCGCCGCGTTGGCCGGGAGAAAAGTGAAGAAGCGCACGAAGTTCGCTTCGAAGCGGTGAAGACCGGCCGATGAAAGCAGCCGGTCAAAGAAGGTCGGTAGCAACCGTAAGAAGGTCGAACGCCGGCTCAGACGCTGGGAGCAGGACAGCGCTTAGGGAGGCCTTGACCAACCTTAGCGGACGCTGCGGGACGCTCATCGCTCCAGCGATGCTTACCGGCCAGTCGTTCCAGATATAGTAGGACTGAATGCAGCAGCGCCATCAGGAAAGCGAGCGACCACGCCGACTTTTCGCGTCGATTGCAAACACGGCATCGCAAGCGGCCGGCCGTGCATCGGCCTTTATTCTGGCCTGCACGTTGATTGTCATCTGGGCTGTTACTGGGCCTCTGTTTCGATTCTCCGACACTTGGCAGCTGGTCATCAATACCGGAACGACCATCGTGACGTTTCTGATGGTCTTCCTGATCCAGAACTCACAGAATCGGGACAGCGCAGCCATCCAGGTGAAACTGGATGAACTTATCCGAACAGGTGCCGTCCAGAATTCCTTCGTCGGCATCGAGCATTTAACCGCGGACGAACTCGAGGATCTGCGCAAACGTTGCGAGGAACGCGCCAAGGCTGTCGCCGCGAACAGACAGGTCGAGCGGAGAACCGAGAAAGCACACAAGGCGCACCGTGGTGCGACGGATTAGTGAGCAGCTCGCCTCGTCGTCGGCTTGCGGAGCGGGTGTTCCTTGGACTTCGCGCGCCACTTGCTCGGCGTGTTTTTAACCTTGTTCGGGCGTAGGAGGACAAGGTTATGCGACGGCGCAAGCCGAGAACACCGTTGAGCAAGCGGCCGCCCGAATTCACGCTGCTTTCACGCGGAAAGACGCGTGAGGTCAAGAAGCAGAGAGCTCTCATCGTCGGGATTAAGACCGCCGATCCAGACTTGGTAGATTAGCCGCGGGACCTCGCCATTCATCCGCGTCTCGCGTGTCCGGCCCTCGAGACGATGAGCTGGGGCGGTTACAAGCAGCGGCGCGTCAATCACTCTTCTGGCTTGTATGTCGCGATCTTGCGCGCGCCGTCGCAAAGCTCGACTTCATGGCCATCAACGAGCTGTTTGGCTCGCTCTTTTGCTGTTTCCTCATCTGGGCAATGGAGATCAATGCGAAGCTGAATGTGGCCGTCCGGCCCAAGAATATAATGCTCGATACTCCGACATGAGCTCGCTCCAAAACGCTTTACGCGCCCTTGGCCGGGTGCCCGCCCCTTTGGAACAAACGCCTCCAGCTACGGTTGGTCGGCACAATCCAACGCGCCGCGCGCACGCGCGGCATGGCTTAAGAGGATGTGAAGCATGAAACGCACCATGATCGTCCTGGGCTGCATTCTGCTGGCAGGCCCGGCGCTCGCTCAGTCGGTCGGCGAAAAGACCGGCGTGAACTCCGTGCTCGGGGTCGCACCGACAACGGCCGATTTCGTCAAGGAGGTCGCGATCAGCGACATGTTCGAGATCGAGTCCAACAAGCTCGCCGAGCAGAAGGGCAATGCGCAGGAGAAAACATTCGCGCAGCAGATGGTGACCGATCACACCAAGACCAGCAACGATCTGAAGGGACTCGTGACGAGCGGCAAGGTCAAGGCCGAGCTGCCGACGACGATCGACAGCTCCCACCAGAGCAAGCTCGACAAGCTCAGGGGTGCTTCGGGCAAGGATTTCAGCTCCGACTTCGACTCCTATCAGGTCAGCGCCCACAAGGACGCGGTATCGTTGTTTGAACGCTATGCCAAGGGCGGCGATAATGCCGATCTCAAGGACTGGGCCGGCAAGACGCTTCCCGCCCTCAGGCACCATCTCGAGATGGCCCAGGAGTTCGGCAAGGCCCCGAGCGTCGGCCAGTCCAGCAAGAAATAGTCTATCGGGACGACAACTTGGTGCCGGCGATCTGCCGGCATCTTTCTGCCGGTAGCACCCGCGCAACTCCGCCCACGTTGACGGCGTGACACGTACAGAGATCCCTCATGAAGACCAGGCAACCATTCTCGCGGCGGACATGATCGGCGCGACCGGGGCCACTCTCACGCAGCCGTCGGACAGCATTGACACGATGACATGTCTCGCCGAGATTGCCGTTGCGCACGGAGCCAGCATCAGCCAGGTCGCACTGAACTGGCTGTTGGCGCGCGATAGTCACGTGATTCCCATCCCCGGCGCGAATCTCGACGTACTCGGTTGGCGCTGATGCGCGCCGCGCACGGACGGGCAGCCTGTCACCATTCGCAACACTCATCGCCGCACTGGCGCGGCTGGTTCAAGCCTGAGAACCGGCTGTCCAACCAGGTGGTCTTGCAAGCCAATAAGGTAGCGCCGACAGAAATGAGCGCGACCTTTCTCGAATTTGCCAAATTCGATTAGGAATGAGCCGTCGATTACTTCTCTTTGATAACGGTCGTGCTGCTGCTACCAACCGTGCCTTCCTCGCAGACTTTGGTCTGCCTGATGCGGTCTTCAGCTTTCACGCGGCTCTTGAAGGCCATCGGACCGACCTGCGTCACGACTTCCTTGTCCGCGGCGTGGCGACAAGAGCGCGATTGGGCGGCGCGGAGGTCACCTTGCCGGACAGACGTAGAGATCGCGTTCCTGATCGTAGGCGAAGTCTTCGCGGGAGAACGTCCCATCCTCGCGGGCCGATTTATCGAACACTATGCGGCTTGATCGCATGCTCGTTAACGAGCCGCCCCAGCATCTCGGCCGAACCGTAAGCGCTGTCGGCGGCCAGGCGCTCGGGACAGAGCCGAGGCGCTCGTCGGTGCGTTCAATCATTGGGCCCGCCGCACCGACCACGGCCTGCTGATAGCTCGCGTCGCCTCGACATCGATAATGATCGCGGCCTTCGGGTCGATCAGGTAATTGTCGGCGTAGGCAAAGTAAGGCATGCCCTTTGTAAGCGCCGGTCCATTGTGCGGCTGGATCCGACTTGGAGATAAACTTCGCCTCGCTCCCCGCGCCCCACGCAGCCTCATCTAGGATGTCCAGACATTCGCGGACGGATCGGCGCGTCCTGGCGATTGCCTCCCAGTCAACATCGTCAGACCCAGCAGCAGAACGCTGTTTAGTGGGATCGGCGGCAATCAGGCTGGCATCGACCGCAAAAGCGGCCCCCTCGACCCATCCCTTCTGCCATGCAGCGCCGGGACCACGGTCGCGAACAGCTTTCGTAGCAGATCGCAATCGCGGAAGCGGCCATCTACTCTCGGTCGGGGATAATTGGGGGCTTAGGCCGGTAGGTCAGATTCCCGCTCAATCGCTTAGAGGCTTGTTCACGCACGACTAGCTACGCAGCACGACCGATTTCGCCCGCGGCATCCGCATCGATATCGCTCCGCTTGAGCAAGTAGTCGAGGCCGCCGACGCGATACCAGCGATAACCATAAGCTTCGAGCAGCAGCGTGTGCCGGCCGTGTTCAGTGGCGCGGCTGTGGTCTTCGGTCAATAAATTGACCAAAAGATTACCAGCCTTGCCGGGAAGACCGACCGCGAAGGAGACCTCGCGCGGCGCCTCGTCGAGATTGTGCCGAATAGTACCGAGTTGTTGCGCCAGTCGTAGCGGATCGCCAGCCCGGCCGGGTCACGCGTCGCGATTATCTTGAAGTTGCCCCAGCCAACTTCCGGGACCTCCTTGCGCATCCGGATGATGCGCTCGGTCCAATTTAGCATCGAGTTGGGATCGCGCCGTTGCTTGGCCGCATTGACGTGTTCGTATCCGTAGGGCCCATTGTCGATCACGGGCGTGCATGGATGGTTACTTTCGGTGAAGCCGGCCTGCGGTTCGGTCGACCATTGCATCGGCGTGCGCGCGCAAGCTCGCTCGGGCAGATCGAGACTGTCGCCCATCGCGATTTCGTCGCCATAGCGAATGACCGGCGTTCCCGGCAGCGTGCACATCAGGCTGTAGGCGAGCTCGAGCCGCCGCCGGTCGCCCCCGAGCATCGGCGCAAGCCGCCGCCGGATACCGCGGTCGTAAAGCTGCATGCTCGTCTCAGGAGCGAACGCCTTGAATACGGCCTCGCGTTGCGCCTGGGTCAGGCGGCCGAGATCGAGTTCGTCATGGTGGCCCCATTGGGCGGTCGCAGGCCGCGGCTTGGTCGCCGTCAGCGATTTCGCAAGCGGCCGGGAGTCCGCGGAGGCGAGCGCATAGAACAGATGCTGGTTGACGTGAAAATTGAACATCATGTGCATCCGATCGCCGTCACGGCCGAAATATTCCATGTCGGTTTCCGGCAATACGTTGGCCTCGGCGAGGATGATGGCGTTGCCCTGCCGCCATTGTAGGAATTCACGAAAGGCGCGCAGCATGTCGTATTGCTCAACGGGCTTGCGCACCTTGGCGCCCTTAGTCGCGATCACGAACGGGACGGCGTCCATGCGAAAGCCGGAGACGCCGAGCTGGATCCAGAAACCCATGATCTTGAGGATCTCGGCCTGCACATACGGGTTCGCGGTGTTAAGGTCAGGCTGGAAGTCGTAGAAGCGATGAAAGTACCAGGCGCGGGCTTCCTTGTCGTGCGTCCACGTCGATTTCTGGACGCCGGGAAACACCGTGCCCTTGTCGGCATTCGCGGGTTTCCTGTCGGACCAGACGTACCAGTCGCGATAGGGCGAATCCTTGTGACGCCGCGCCTGACGAAACCATGAATGTTGGTCGGACGTGTGATTGACGACGAGATCGATGATGACGCGAATACCGCGCTGCCGGCAGCCATGGGTAAATTCGACGAACTCACCGAGCGTACCGTAGCGCGGATCGACGCCGTAATAATCAGAGATATCGTAGCCGTCGTCCCGGCCGGGCGAGGGCTGGAACGGCATCAGCCAGATCGCTGTGATACCGAGCCCATGCAGATAATCCAGCCGCCGCAACAGCCCTTTGAAATCGCCGATGCCGTCGCCATTGGCATCCATATAGGTGCCGACGGAAAGGCAATAGAAAACGCCATTCTTGTACCAGAGGTCGTCGATCAAAGGCTGCCTCGTTGGTCCAGCCGGATGTCTTGCGGCCACGGGACAATCAGTGGGCGGTCAATGGGTTCCGCGCGAACCAGTCCCGCTCCCGCGCAAGCTTTGAGGTCCAACAACCATCTTCGGGCGACGCATTATTTTCGAAGTGGGCTTCGTCATCGATGCACCTCACGTTTAGCGAAAGCAGCCGCCGCGGGAGAACCAATGGCGGTGATGCCTTGGACGAGTTATGCGCAGATCTGGACAACGCGCGGCTGGAGAGGGGACGCAGGTGATGCGTACAAGGATAGCAGCGTCGCGAGAGGCGATAGGACAGGAACTGGGGCGACAATTTCGGCATTTTATCATCTTATAATAGGAGGAAATCACATGGACTGGAACCAAGTGGGAAGGAAACTGGAAAGAGATCAAAGGTAAGGTCAAGGAGAAATGGGCCAAGCTGACGGACGATGATCTGACCGAGATCAATGGCAAGCGCGATCAACTCGAAGGCAGCCTACAGAAGCGCTACCGCTATGCAAAGGATCAAGCCCGCAAGGATGTTGATACTTGGATTTCGACATTGCCATAAGGATGGTCTGAAACGCTCGATCTGTGAGCCGCGCCGGGTTCGGTGTAGCGTCGCTTGAGCTATCGTGTGGGATGTCTGCCGCCGCGCTCCAATTCTCAAAGCGAAGTCATGTCCGCTTATTCGGCTGGACTTGGCGAAGCCCATTGACGAAGTCTGCCGCCGGAACTGGCGCCCCATCGAGGAGGCCAAGGATGGACAATCTTAACAAGAAAGGACCGTCCGACCCCAGCAAGATCAACATGAGTGAAGATTACGAGGCCAAGCACTTGACGACGACGCAACTGCAAAAGGCGATCGATAAGCTTAGAAACTCCGCCGTATCCGTCCGCAAGGAGCTTCTCCACGAAGAGAAAGAGGAGGAGCAACACGGCTGAGCCGCTCTACGGCGCACTGGCGAACTGCGAATGTGGCTGCGACCGAGCTCCGGCCGCCTGCTGAAAGAACGACGGCGGCACTTGGTTGGGCCGACGGGTTGCGACCTATGCGGGATCGAAAGCTTGCGTGAGGCCAACCGGGTTGCTCGACCGGTTCAGCGGCAGGTCTACCTCACTCCGAACAGATCTGCATTTCCATCGAGACCCTGGCTGCGCTACAACTCCTCAATCACACGCCACCCACCACCACGCCGCCGGATTTTTCCAGCCCGACAGGAGAGACATGATCGTGCGCGAGGACGTCGGCCGCCACAATGCGCTCGACAAGCTTGCCGGCGCCCTCGCGGTGGAGGGAATGTCGGGACGCGCTGGCGCGGTCATCCTCACGGGCCGGATATCGGTGGAGATGGTGCAAAGGACCGCTGCGATCGGCGCCGGCGTCATCATCGCAATTTCAGCGCCTACCGCGCTCGCAATACGGACGGCTGCAACGGCATCACGCTGGTCGGCATCGCAAGCGGACGCGAATTCGAGGTCTTCAGCCATTTCGCCGGAATTCTCTGATCTGGAATTCTCTGATGATGTGCCGCACGAATATCTGGCCCGAAAGGGCGCAATCGCTGCCCTGGCGGCCGGCGGCGCCGCCACGATCGAATGGGCTGGCACGCCGGTTGCCCACGGACTGAGCCTATGGCACGGCCATTCTCTTTGGCTCTAATCTGTCGGCAAAGGCCATCCACTCCGGGAGCGGCGCGCCGTCGCGGTGCCGACCGCCGGCAACTGCCGCCGCCCAAGCGCTCACAGCACCGAGCAGTGTGGCCGCGGCCAAGGAGAACGCGAGAACGATCGTGCTGCGACGCGCATGAGCGATCGCCGTTTTCGAGCTCGCTATGGCCTGATCGACCCGCCGCTCGGAGTCGCCGGCCGAAAGGCCCGTCAGCGCCTGGATCTGCTGGATCAGATAGGTCCGGTCATCTCCGTTCACACCGTTGTGGCTCGACGAGGTCATGAGAATCCGGCCCGCCTCGGCGCGTTCGGCGCTGATATCGGCATTCGCAGGCCGACGCGGGGAGCGCAACAGCCGATCGAGTTCGTAGCTCAGGAGCGGCTCGGCAACCGTATTGTTGGCCAATGTCGTCGATGAAGACGCGCGATTGACCGCGGCCGCGCCAACAGTGCCTGCCACGACAGCGCCAAGTAGAACCGCGAGCGCCCATGCCGCCAGCCCATGAAGTCCGTCGCGCATCTCCCTTTCGGCACCACTCGTCGCATCGATGCCGCCGCGAACTCGCCCCGCAATGTAGCCGCCCAGACCAAAACTGACGATCGCCTGCAAGATCAAATAGAACCCAGAGAGTAGCGACAGCGCGGGAGACGCGTCTCGCCAGGTTGGCGAGGTTGAGCTGACACCGAGACCGATGGCGACGCCAAAGGTCACCAGAATAAAGGAAAATGCCGTCGCGACGAACGCGCCTGCGACGATGGGCGTCCATCGCAAATATCGCCCTTGATCGGGAATTGTCAGCGCTTCGTCTTCGATGAGCGTGGGAGCTTCGATGGTCATGATCGAAGTCCTCAGCGCAGACCGAAGAACGAAAGGATGGCCATTATCACGACGATCAGGCCGATCAGATAGATCAGCTGGTTCATTTCAATCCTCCAGTTCCGCTCCGGCCTGATAATTGCATTTGGTTCGGAAGGTTCCTGTCGGATGCTAATGATGCCATGCAACACGCCAGGCTATCCGCTGCGATTGCCGGCGTCATTGCTGCGACAGTCGCCGAATAGGCTCTCGGCAGCTTATCGATTGGCTCGCCGTCGCTCAAACGCGCCCGTTAGCCCGTTCGCTTGCTCAATGGCCGCTTAGCGCCAGAAGCCGCTTCCCCGCCCAGTCGCAGTTTGACGACATTCTGCTTCCGGCACCCGTCGAGCGTAGGCTCAGCTGAAAACGGGAATAGCGTTAAGCCGATGCTGTAGCGGAGCGGCCCGGGAGTGCAGGCAGAACATTCTTCATGCTTCGGCGTCTTATATCTAGCCGGAGCGGCGTCATGGACTACGGGTGAACTTCAGAGACTGCAACATCAGCTCGAGCTGGCCGAACGCGCGATCCCATTGATTGCGGATCAGGCCACCGCTGAACGGCTTGTCAGCTCGCAAAGGACATCAAGCGCCGGCTCGACCTCCAGGCGGCCACTTCGCGCGAGCAGATCAGCAGGCGCGCTCATGAGCTTTGGCAGGACGCCGGTCGGCCACAAGGGCGCGACCTTGAATTCTGGCTGCGCGCCGAACGGGAATTGCGGGCCAAGCATGTTCGGCGAGGGTCCGGACAACCCGCGGCGAGCTGCGCCAACGATGTGACAAAGGCACCCTGGAACCGCAAACACGCCGACAACTTGAATCCGTAGGCCAGTTTTTCGCGCCGATGGCTGGCCCGCACGGCCCTCGCCTCTATCTCCACGATACCCCCAAGGAGAGGCCGTGCATCGTCGGGAGGTTGCATGGGACACTCCTACGAGGACGCCGCAGAGGCGCATACGAGCTCTGGGCACAAGCTGGCAAGCGTGACGCGCGGCCGAGCGCCAGCTCAAAGAGGAGCAAGTAACGCACGAACTCGGGATACCTTATACTGTCTAACGGCGATCCTGCCCGCGCTGGCTCGATCGACAGATCGATCCCCCTCATCGGCAAAGTCAAACCAGGCGAATGGGAGCACCGCGACGCAGGCGGCTGCCATGTGAAAGAACGCCGCCCGGTGTACGAAGCGTAACAGCCTAGAAGTAGGTCTTCGTCAGTACTTCGCTCGCTACCGTGCCAGTTCCTGCAGCGCCGGTTGCACGACATCCCATTCAGATCTCGAGCCCTAAAGACGGCCCCGACCGAGGGGTTTCTGGGATCTAGAGGCCGGGGCCGTTGGAAATCCGTTGCCAACTACTACCTCCTTTACGGCGTAGCTGCTACACGGCGAGCAACAGGAACTGCGAATTGAGGCGCAGCGTTTGCGGGACCGACTGCACCGGTTGCGCGTACCGCGAGGATCGGACGGTTATGATCTCGCTGATGGGGATCTCCGCGTCGTCGACGCGCAGAGCCGTCTGGACAGCAAACAGGCAGAGTTGCAGCGCGGGGACGAACTCGCCGAACTGCCCTGTGCGCGCTTAGGCCCGAGTGGCCCCGGCCCGGCAAACGCACCAGTGCTCAAGCGAAGCCGGGAAACGCTAGAATATCCGCGAAGGGGGCAGCCCCGCGCCCCCGGGCCACAGAGCGATTTCAGGGCAACTGCCAAAAGCTCATGAGACGCTTCCAGAGCGGCAGGGATGGAGGATCGCCTTGGCGGTCAGGTGCGGTCGAAGGAGCGCCGCCGTCCAATTCGGTAAGCCGCTCTAACAACCCCTGCAATCGCGATGGTAGCGGCGCCGCCTCATCCGTGAGGCCACCACGAAGTTGCTCACCAATCTCGTCGCAAATCGCTTGGCGATGCTCCGGCTCTAAACCGGGGGATGGACCATGGTCGCTGGTTGGAGGGTGGTCCACCATGGCTGGCACCAAAGGCCGTGCACAGCCTCCTTGCGGTGCACGCTACCTGCCGCCGCCATAACAATGCGCATCGGACTACCCCGATCCGGCGGAACTGAAATCTGTCATAGGTAATTTCATCGCCCGTAAGGCAAGCCCGGCCAGTGGTGCCCGAATTTGCTTAGCAACCTTCGTCCGTGTGGAGGCGTTGCCCAGCATCACCGGCCAAGTCTGTAGGTGCCGGTGGCTGAGAGAGCGATCGCGCTCCCGCCTGCAGCGAGCGGCCTGACATTTTTTTCACATTCTAACCTACCGCGAAGCGCTAGAGTCGTGGCGCGGGTCCGAGCGGTAAGAGCTCCAAGTTACTGATCATCAGCCATCGACCTGCCGCCGCCCCGTCTCGGCGGCGGCTTAGTTTCCTGTCCTAAGAGGTGCAATATGCTGGCAACATATCGAACCCTTCGGTGGCTGGGCTTTTCGCGCTGGGCGGCCACGCGAAAACTTCTGAAAATGTACTGTGTGACTTTCCAATCGCGAGTGTTCTAGCGCCTCTCTGATCTCGAGCCGCGAGTTGGTGACTTATCAGACGCGGTTTGCTTTAAGACTCCTGAAGCCAGACACGCGTTTGCATCAATCTGCCAAAACTTCGCTGTTCCTGCATCGAAGCCTAGCAAGCAGGGTCCAGAAAGCAGCCCGCCAGCGTGAACCGGCGAGGCGTCAGCCGTACCGTGGCGGCCGGAGCTGCTCCAGCCCCTCTTCGATCGCTCGCAGACCATCATGAACGTATTTGAGAGCGCCGCGCGGGTCGATGCTGGCTGTGGACAGAAGGTTTTCCAGCAATTGGCGCCGAAGGTCTCTCATGTCCTCTAGCGCTTGCCGGTTCTTCAAACTCACATAAGCGGAAACGAGTGTATCAATGGTGGATGGCATTGGAGGGCCCCCAGAGACAATTGGCAACCTGCCCTAATCCCCGAATTTTCGCGGCATTGTTAGTTCCCGCGATGTCATAGGTGAATCGCGCAGTCCTAAATTTTCATATGACAGCCACGGCAGAGGCGGCCGCTGATGAATCCACCAATGAGCGAGCCAGAAGTCTACAGCAACGCCGCGACACTACTACGTCCTAGGTCCTTGCTTGTCGCTCGCGCTTTGCCACTGGCGATGCAGCCGGACAATATGTTTTGCAAGCGCCGGCCCATCATACGGCTTTTCAAATCGTTTCACTTCCAAAAAACTGATCAGGAATAGTCACTTGGCTGTAGCCTGTGGCGAAAACGAATGGAATGCGCTGCTCCATGAGCTTTTCGGCAATAGGAAAAGTGGATTAACCGCGTAAATTGATGTCGATCACCGCCGCGTCAAAGCCATCTTTGTTGACCTGAGCGAGCGCCTCGGCAAATTCGCAAATCGGACCGACGATCTCCGCGCCTTCCGACTGGAGGCACTCTGCTAGGTCGGCCGCAAGGAAATACTCATCCTCGACAACCAAGACGCGACACGCGCTAGTCATCATGCCAACTCACAGGTTGATGATCGCCCGGTGCCTCCTTCTCCGCAGTGGAGTTCCACAGCCAAATTTCGGCCACTGCGTGCAAGCGCGCCCGTTCCACCATCAGGGCTTCTGACACCGCGATCGCCTTGTCGGCGCGATCAACCAGTGCCTCTGTTTCCGCGCTGAGCCGAACCATCGCCCTTCTCCCTTGCACCAGGCGGGAGCGCGACCTTGTCTCTCAGCCACTGGCGCCTAGCGGAAAGGGGCCTTGGCCAGTGATGTGAAGAAGCTAGGGGCATCTTGGGCGGTTTTTCAACTAAAACCGTTGCTGACTTCTAAGATTTGCCCTGCTGCTCGACCTTTGGCGGCTGCAAGTCGTGGTTCCAGGACCCGAGGCGGCTCGTCACGTTTCGGCTTTCGTCGAGAATCTGCATCGACCGGCTCAGGGCCTCGCGAGCTTGCGCAAGAATCTCGCGGTCGGTCTGAGTTGGCGTGTAAATCCCCAACGTTGGGGGGCGAGGTGCTTTGTTGGGCATGGGTTGCCAATCCCTGCACAATAGCTTCGATAAGCAAAATACAAGGCATTCCGGAAGAAAAATCAAGACGACCACAGCACTGCCGCCCGCACCATCACGTCTGAAATTCGACCAGCAATGCGCTTGGAGAAACCGATGCTGCAGGCTTGGGACGAGCAGGAACAGGAGGGGGAACATCCCAAGTTAAATGGCGAAAGCGACAGTGGATCTGCGATCTTTGGCGCGACCTCACACCGACGCTGCGGTGCAGGCCAGGTGCCCGCCTTCCAAATCATCGATAACCCTATGATTTGCCGAGGGGTGGCGTTGGACCCTTTCATGGGGGTGATGGTCCTCGGGGGCTGGGCATGTCGGGACGCGATCGCTTTTGGCCGGCTTCCTGGCCGGGAAGGGTTTCGGCTTTCTGCTGTGGTCCATGTGCTGGATCATCGCGTGGGTATTTGCCGGGATTGCCCTGCAGGCGCGGGGGCACCGTTCGATCCGAACCTCTTCGCCTGACAATGCGCAGGCCCACGATGCTGAAGCCGCTTTCGACCCACCTTATGACGCTTCGCGTCGCGGGGGCGGCTCCAGCGGCGACGGCCAAGCAGCGTGACTGGCGCTGGGGTAACGGGCTAATCGAACAGGACAGTACGTCCTGCTGAATATCCGAGGTACTCCGGTTGCGGCATCGCGTAAGGCGCGGCCATAATGCACGTTAGCGTGTTGGGCCTACGCGAGCACGGTTGGCCCCAGCAACTTGGCCTCAGCTCACCTCCAGCCTGGAGTTGGGGCTATTTTTTGCGGGCCTGCCGCAGAAGAGCCGAATTGGGAACTTTCGGGCGATTGTTAAATTATCCCGATACCCTTCCCCAAGGGTAAGTCACGGCCCCAGCTCTTGCCCCCTGCCCCCCAAAAGAGCTGGGGCCTTTTTTGCGCCACGCAGCACTCCCGCAAAATGAAAGAGGCCGCCAACTGAGGCGGCGCTACTCTTTCAGATCTTCGACCGAGCGGATCTTCTCGGCACGGCGGGCTAGCTCCTCATATTCCTGCGCAACTTTGCGCAAGCTTTGCTTGGTCTCGTCGTGCTCCGCATTATCGGCCTTGGTGTGAAACTCCTCGGCCCGCATCTGCCAATACCGAGGCGGATACATGCGCTCGATGCCCATGGAGTCCTCCAACCAGCGCCCAGCTCGTCCCCATCTCACGATTCGTTAACATAAGTTTGGTTGCGGCGGTAGTTCCCGAAAGGACAACCACCAGCAGACGTGACCGACCTGCTCCTGCCGCACAATGGCTGGCGGCCTCGCCCCCATCAGATGGAGCTGTGGCAGCATCTGCAGGGTGGCGGCGATCGGGCGATCGCGGTGTGGCACCGCCGAGTTGAACATGATCGCCGGCACCGTATTGGTCATGGCCGGGCTGATAGGCTTAGGACTTTATGCGCACGATAGAGCGCGTCCGATCTTTCAAAGTGGGCGAACCGCTATATTGACAGCCGCCGACTTCGACGAGATTACGTTCGCCTGCTCTCGATTTGCCGCGACGCTTGCGCAACGTTTACCGGCGCAATGGGGATTGGCACCACGGTCGATCGCGGCTGGCTCGAGCTGCACGAGAGCGGGACCTTTCCCGGCTGTGTTCATTCGTCGGCCATTAAGCTGTACCAGCTATAGGGGCAGGATGAGCCAAGATGCTGATCCGCGCATCGAAGCCGAAGAGGCGATGCGCAAGGCCGCAGCCGCCACGTGCCCGGTTGAGCGCTTAAAGTGGTTGCGTGTCGCTCTGGTTGGCAGGATCTTGCCCGGGCTCAGGCCCAGTGCTCCAGCCAACGCGGAGCATCCGCTGCCTGAAGCTCACTGCCCAACGTCCCTTCGCCAACGCGGAAGCCGCAGCGCGCAATCTCGTCGAGCTCGTCGCCGGCATCGAAGCCGTCCAAGACGGCCGGCTTCGGCGCGACGCTGGCTCAAAATCTCAATTTTTTGGCGCATGATAGCAAGCTTTGTTTGGCCGCAATGCGCTAACGCCCGGCACTATGCAAGTCCGACAAAAAGCGGCTGCGATAATCAACACAGTCGCACGAAAAGACCGCGGTTTGCTAGGACGCGGCTTCAGACTCCTAAAGCGATATGTGTTCCTGGCCTCGGTTGTTTGGCTTGCCGCTTGGTTAGCTGCGATGGTCTGGATGTTGTTCAGATTGTAGCCCGCCCGGTCTCACGGGCTAACATCGTGCTCATTGCAGCCAGATCGCTTTTCCGGATGATCTATTGTGAGCAGCGAAGCCGTATGCCTGATTTGTAACCAACCCCGAGTGCTCAAGGGCGCATTTCCTGTCGCAAAGGGTTACGACCTAGGATTCTACGAATGCGTCAGCTGCGGCAGCGACCTGTGGCTTGTTGCCAGAGCGTCCAAACCATCGGTACCTAAGCTACGGAGGGGACGACCTTCTCGCGGTCAACAGCTCAAGGCAATTGACGCCGCGCTAAAGAAATTTGCTCGGATCGCAGTTGCTCCAAAACAGAAAGACCCGCCAGCGTGAACAGGCGGGCCTCCTGTTCATCGTCCGAGCCGTCGGCGGTGCATATCGGGCCCAATAGCAGCCGAACCTGCGCCTATTCGCTCTCCTCGTTGAGGACCCGCCTACAAGCTGGTAGAGCGGGCCGCGAGTATCGAGCCGGCTCAGGACGGCCGCATCCATATCGAGAAGATCAACGCGCCGTTCCTCTACGCGCTCAAGGCCAGCGGCGAGGAATTCGGCGCGGGCATCAAGTATGCCGTCGAGCGCGGCTGGCTCGAGCTGCACGAGAGCGGCACCTATGTCCGGCTCTTGGAAGTCGCGGCCGACTGATGCAGCCTTATTCGTCGCTTCCGGTTTCCCGCTCAAGCATCGCCATCTCGACCTGGTCGGCCAGAACAGTTAGATGGCTGGCGAGCCGGTCGAACATTTCGCGCTTGTCAATCGGCTTGCAAATCTGACGGGGGCCAATATTGCAAGCCGAATGACACCCGTGGTCGCCACTGCGATCCTCGACCGGCTCCTGCACCACAGCCACGTGCTGACGATCCGCGGCGACAGCTACCGGCTCCGCGCCAAACGGAAGAGCGGCCTCATCAAGGCGCCGCCCGCCGGTGACGGCACTCCGGTCGGCTCCGCCTCCCTCCGTCCCGTCACCGGCGGAAACAACCATCAAACGACATCATGAAACCGAGGGTGGGGGCAGTTCTTCATGACGCAAAGGGGGCAGTTCCGGATGGCGTTTGACACTCTCGGTGCGGCACTGTCGCCATTTGGGCGTTTCTGATCTTTCTCTGAACTGACTAGGCCGGCCGCCTATTGATCAGTCGACCGCGATCTTGATCCGGCGCCGAACTCGGGGGCCGCTGCCGGGGATGCCGCAATGAAGTCGGCAATGTGACGAACCCCTGCCGGTGCACGCGGCAGGGCCGCGCGGGTGGATGGCACGAGGCTCTTCGAGGGAGGTGTCGCCCCAAGGACCCGCGCTCTCTGATAACGTTGCAGCTAAGCTTCCGGACGGCGGAAATCTTGGGCATTGAGCGCAAATAAGCAGCACGGGCAACGCAAAATAGCGCGCGATACAGGAGCGTTCTGGCGTTAGTGTCATGCCGGGTACTGGCCCATTTCATGCGCCCCAAACTGCCAACGGGAGGGGCTGGCATGATAGCCGAACACTTTTTGGTCTGGGCTGCACTGTTGGTCGTTTTCGCCTTCTTGGTGCTTTCCATTCGACCGGGCGGCGGCGCGGGTGACGTCCGTAGGCTCTGGATCGACCTCGGAGCGTGGTTGGAGTTCAGCGCTCCTTTGCTGAAACCGTGAACGCCTATATCGAAACGACGTTGGCGACGGAGTGAGGCTGATCGGGACCGGTCTGCGCACTGCAGCTCAGCTCCGCGATGACATCATGCGCACAATCAAGACGAACGCTACACCGATGATCAGGCCGGCAAGTGCAAATAGCATCCAGTTCTGGATTGGCAGGGTCGTAAATGAGACTTGTCTTGCCAGCCACTCCACGGGCCCCGGCTCCCGTCAGGATCGAATTCCTTTCGATGCTAAAGGAAGCCAATCCTCCCGCCACTCCGGACTACTACTAGTCTCGGTCGGCCAGCCAAAAGGCCCAGCCATCAGCTCATCCCTATGGTCCAAACATCCACAGAGCGAATGCGGCGCGTAGACAGACTCCGCCAGCGACGGCCATTCCGGCAAAGAAGCGTTCGACTCGATCCATGGCGATCTCTTCGATCGCCCCATGTGCCGTTAAATGTTTAAGGCCCTGCAAGTTTCCTAATTAGTCAGAGCAATTGTCCTAATGATGTCTCCAAACAGTTGATCCTGTTCGTTAAGTGACCCGCCCGATTTGGTTTGCGGTGCAGAAATCTCGGCGCGTAGCCTGTTGGCTACCGAGGCTGGCTAATACTTCACCAATTCTTTTGACCCGGCGGGGCCGCAGCGGCATTCGACGCTGCGGCCTTTTTGCAGCCGGCCAGCGTGAACCAACGGGCCCAAGGTCGGGGCAGCCCGCCGCCCTTCTGAACCGCTAGGAATCGATAATTTGCGAACGTCCCTACGCCAACCCTGAAGCCGCAGCGCGCAAGCTGGTCGAGATCGCCAGCGGCATTGAGCCTGTTCAGGACGGCCGCATCCAATCGAGAAGATCAATGCGCCGTTCCTTTACAGCCTAAAGGCCAGCGGCCAGGAGCTCGGCGCCGGATCATGATGGCCGTCGAGCGAGGCTGGCTCGAGCTGCACGAGAGCGGGACCTACGTCCGGCTCTTTGAACAGAGAGTCGGCCGACTGAGGCGCTCTTATTTCTTTCTGCGAGCCGCTGTTTCCGGCGAGCGAAGCTGATGCAAATGATGCAAACCACTGTCTAGTTGAGCCGCTTTCGACCTCGTCTCCTCAAGTTCATCAATGAGCCTTTTGCTTTGCTCTATCGCCTGGTCGGCACGCTGCAAAAGTTCATCATTCATCATGAACCCGCTACAAAGGGCGGCGACACGATAATCGACAAAAGCGGCCCCGGCGCTTGGGGTATTCTGGGGAGACTAGGGACGCCGGGGCCGGTGGAGTCCATGGCGATAAGATCGCCACGCCTCGCTAGCCTAGGACGATTCGGCAATCAGTTCTGTTCGCTTTGGCACATTACGGTATAGTGTTCGTTCCGTGGAACGGAGTAAGCCGCAATGAAAGACATGCGGGCTCAGTTGGAAAAGCTCCGCACCGAAGCTGCGGAGTGCGCCCTGATCCGCGACTTGGCCACCGACAAAAAGAAGCGGGAGCTATTTGCCAAACTAGCTGACCATTTGGGCGTGCTCGCGGAAGAAGTGGAACGCGCTATGACGGAGATGGGTACGCAAGATGTCGCCCCTGATCAGCGGCCTCGGGCATGATAAGGGCCAGTCGCAGAATGCGCATTTAACGACTATCTTCGACCGATGCGTAACGCGTAAGAGCTCTGCTTGGCGACCGCCGGCAGGCAAGCCCCGTCAGGGCCTGAATGGATCCACGAGGTGAAGCATGACGGCTACCGGATGTTGGTCATCCGGGATGACAAGCGCGTGCGCCTGCTCTCACGAAATGGCAGCGACTGGACCGAGCGTTGTCCGTGGATTGCCGAGGCGGCGCTGAAGAACCGGCAGAAGCATTTTGACGGTGAGGCAGTGATACTTGGGTCGACGGCATCTCCTTCAACGCGCTGCATTCGCGCAAGAACGATCACGAGGTGCAGCTTTACGCTTTCGACATTCTCGCGATGGGCGGCGATGACTTGCGCGAACAGCCGCTGCACCTTCGCAAGTCCAAACTTGAGCGGCTGCTAGCTCGGTGGCCGAATGGTATCAACGTGGGCCCTTCGAGCGTGGCGAGATCGGCCCAGACTTGTTCCGGGCAGCTTGCCGCATGGGCCTCGAGGGTCTGGTGTCCAAGCATCGCGACCGGCTCTATCACGATGGCCGTCAGAAGCGCCGGATCAAGGTCAAGAACCGCAGTCATGCTGCGATGGAGCGCGAGTTATAGTCGCCAACCGATTTCGGATAGCCAAATTAGGCGCGTCCAGAAACTTTTCTGGTTTGGATTGGTTTAAATCCCGCTCCCTGGAGAAAGACGCGGCCACCAGGCGGCCCCCAGCATCCGGAGTGCTGGGGCCGTTCGCTCGACGCTCACTTGACGGGACTTCTTACCATGGCAGGAGAACTGAAAACTGCTCTCTACTAATTGCGGCAGGGCTTGCGATCGTCTGTTTTTCGGCGACCTTCGTGGCCGCCAGTATTATCCGGTGAACCAATCGCGTGAGGGCTCGAGAAGGACCGCACACTTAGGAACGTCGACCTGACACATCCATTGGTTAGGGGAAACCATGGAGACTAAAATGCGGAAGACAATCATCTCGGTCTTGACTGCTGCAGCACTCGCAGGGGCAGCCAGCCTTGCATATGCCCAAGGTGCTGGCGGAGCCAGTGGTGCTGGCGCTGGTGCAGGTGTCGGCACCGGCGGATCAACGGGCATGGGCGGCTCGTCGAATGCAGGAGGCGCCGGGACTACCGGCGCCGGGGCCAGTGGCACAACTGGCTCGGCTGGCGGGTTGCAGAAGGGCGCGATCCATCCTGGCCGCGGAGAGTATCCTACCCAACGACGCAGACGGTGACTGTTCGTCTGCTTTAACAGGTCAAGGGCCCGCCAGCGTGAACCGGCGGTCCCCCTGCCGTTAATGGTGCAATCTAGGCCGGCGCCAGTTTTTCATCTCACACATCAACACTTGGTACAGCGACAACTCCTCATTGGTGTCTTCGGGTAAGCAGCAGACGAATTTGGAGGTATGCCGCCGGTGCCAGAAATCAGACGTCCGGAACGAGGGCCTCATGCCTTTGTTTAGTCATTCAGGGTAACAAAAGGAGAAAGGTTATGATCGCCGTCAGAGAAGTTATGATCTTGAGCGCCATACTCGCAATCAGCGCCAATTCCGCAAATGCAGGTCCCTGCAACACCGCGAGCCGCGATGCGGGATCGGGAAACGTGCCCGGCTACACCGGACAGACAACTGGTTCCACGGCGGCAGACTCGAAGCAACATCCGCCGACAACCGCGATGAACAAAGCATCGGAGGGTGCCGCGACATCGTCAGAAGATGCACAACGTCAGATGCAGGGCCGGCCTACCGCTGCCGAGCAATCGCAGCAGACTCAGGCTGCACCCTCCGGGCAATCACAGAAGATGACGGCAGGCACACCGGAGCGAACCGAGCCCGCGCCCAGTGAACAATCACAGAAGATGACGGCTGGCGCGGCCCAGCCTGCGCCCTCCGGAACGAAGGTTGATGAAGGCTGCTAGTAGGCGAACTTGGATTGACTTGCGATAATAACTGCCGACGGGGTCGCCCTCAGACCCGAAGCGGATATCGCTTGTCGCGAGTTTCGATCGCCCGCATGACAACACGGAACTGATCCAGCCTGTTTGGTACGATCAGCCAATCGGAGGTCCTAATGCGGATCATTCTGACAACGACGATTTGCTGGGCGTTGTCGTGCGGATTTGCCGCAGCACAGGCCGATTCCAAGAAGGACATGAACACGCCAACTGGACGCTCGGCACCCGAAGAAAAAGGTCAATTGCAGCCGCAAGGTTGGACCGGACCGCTTGAAACACAATCGGGTGGTGCGCAGCCGGAAAGCCCGCAAGGTCAAAGCCCGCCGGGGATGCAGGCTGCGCCAGACGGATCAACAAAAACGGTCGTTGAGCCCCGGAAGTAAGTCATACTTCCTTTCGGTGAGAGTTCGAAGTCGACGCGGGTGCCGAGGCCAAATGGTCGGCCGATGGGCGGCCGGGTTCTGGCCCTGGCTTGCCGGGCGTGCGCACCACTGAACGAAGCGACTGCCAATCGGTTCCAGATTTAACTTGCAGCTGCGACATCAAGCTTAATTCAAGACAGCGATTGCAGCGATGCTCCAGAGCGCTAGTGTTCGAGCACCGGACAATTCCCTGTCCGGGTCCGCCCTAAGACGAAGGCCGTCGCGCCAACATACTCGGCGCGGCGCCTTCGTTTGACTGTAGGCCACTCGCGCGAGCTTCATTTGAAAAGGCAGTCAGACCGCGAAACTCTCGATCTCATTGAGGTGCGTCGGCAACTCACCACGCTGCGCTCGCAACATTCGGACAATCTTCAAATCGTGTCGCTATTGAACCGGGTTCTGGTGAAGGTAGCATTTCTGACGGAGCCTACAGACGTCGCGCACGAGCAGTATCTCCGATCGGAATTCGAAAGAACGTTGACCAACGTCAAAGAGATCAGTGCACGGACAAAATCCGGCTAAGCCAAGCCGATACAGGAAGTTCGCTCAGAGGCCGATGTCTTGTCGTAACCGCCGCCTTCGCGGCAAGGGACCGCAGAAGCAAGCGTTGGCCCCCGCCCATCAGCAAGCCTAGTAGGCCTGGCGCACCACTCGATGCGACCGAGTTGGTTTCGGAGAAAACCTGTTGGCGCGCGCGAGGACTGCCATTTCGTCGGTTTCGAGCGCGATCTTCTGGGCGAGCATCACGTCACCAACCGCTAGAGCCTGCGCGGGAACGAAACACCACCCGATCCTTGGCTGCCCTTGTTCATCGACCTCCAAGACATTCCTCATCGTGCCCTGGTGAATTCGATATCGTCGGCCCGTGTGAGAGCCAGTGACGTCGAAGAAGCCTTTGGCATCAAATTGCGCGCGCTGCTCTGGAGATAACCAATCTCGCAAACGGCGACGCGCACGCGCTTCCGGAGGATTTTGCTCGATGAAGCTCCAATAGAGCGCACGAACGGCGCGCAAACTTGCGCCCTTGCCAAGGCTGCTGCGTTTGAACAAAAACATTTGCGATTCAGCGAATAGGCTAGCCGCCAACCAAGCGCGGATAAAACAACGTCTCATCCGCAGTCGGATCAAATTTTCGTATAACCTTGAGATCGCCGGCCGCCGTCCGGGTAGCAGCGGTAAATCCCCGACCGGTCAGTTTCTTGAAGCGCCGCTTAGCCTTGGCCAGTGTCGGTTTGGTCAAAAAAACGTCGGCTGTCGCCTGTGTGGTCCATCACGATCTGGGTAGGCATGGAGTACAGCTCCGCAATTCCCAGCCCCGACGTGTAGAACCTAGCGGCGCCGTCTGCTGTTCCTAGTTCTGGAAAATTTCGCTTTCTTTTTGTTGGGCTCCGCCCCATCTGGCGACAAGCGTCCAGCCCGTAATTTTCGTGTCGTTGGAGGACAAACTTTACTTATGCCGGGAGCAAGTCTGTGGCTGAGAAGCACCTGAACGAATTGTTCGTCGATACCCTCAAGGACATCCACTACGCCGAAAAGCGAATCTACAAATCCTTACCTAAGATGGAAAAGGCAGCCACGCCGGATCAGTCGAGGGCCGCATTTGAAAAGCATCACGATGAGACTGAAGGGCATATCGCGCGGCCCGAGTGGATCTTTGCGCTTCTCGGCAAGCCGGCTCGAGGCAAGAAGTGTGATGCGATCGAGGGGATGCTCGACGAAGGCAAAGACATCATGGACGAGTATGCCGATCCCCGGGCTCTCGATGCGGCTTGCTCGCAGCCGCCCAGGTAGTCGAGCACTATGAGATTTCGCGCTACGGCACACTCAAGTCCTGGGACGAAAGGCTCGGCCACAAGACGCCGTCAAGCTGCTCAACGACCTGTAAGAAAAGAAGACCGACGATGCGCTAACCAAGCTCGCTGTTTCGAAAGTTAATGCGGAAGCGGCATGAAGGATGACGCCGGGCTCAGGCCGCGGAATGTGAGCGGGCGCGACCGGCGATTAAGAGAGGCCGGTCAGCCAGGGCACCCTGACGGCAGCGCGGCGACGACAGACCAGCGAAGGCGGCAGCGGTTTAGCCAACCAGCGCTTACGTCGTGCCCTCCTGGATCAGATGAAGGGCTATCCACCACGGTCGTACCGGACGTGTAGCTTGAAAGGGGATCCGCCAACATGACGTAAGCCGTGGCGAGCTCGGCGGGTTGTCCGGCCCGCTTCATTGGCACCTGCTTCCCGAAGTTCTTGACCGTATCCGGCGGCAGGGTCGACGGGATCAGAGGCCCGAGCGCGTATTGCACGAACCTGAGTCTCATCCTGCGCCAAAAGGGGATGGGGTCCTGCCCCAAACTTAATCGGATGAACGAGATCCCAAAGCACCGGCCGGACGTTGAATGGATGGGAGGCCTCCGTGGGAGCAACATCTCTCCACGTTCACTGATGCAGGAGACCGGCATGACCTTCATATGGCTTGGTGTCCTCCTCTTTTTTGGGGGCGTGCTTCAGATGGCGTACCAGCCAATCTGGCGAGACCGGTTAAGTGGTCGAAAACGTCTTCGCTCTGGGGGTGAGACGCTGGAACCTGAAAGGCCGGGCAGCGGTTTCGGCATTAAATCGAATTGGCCTGGACTTGTGCTGGTCGCGCTTGGCGGCGCTTTCCTGCTTGCCGGGACTATCAGCTGAGTTGAAACGTACGCGTCAATATTTATGGCGCTGCGCTTTAATTGCCAGCGTGTCCGTCGCGCCGCCGCCGTCTTTCGATTGAGTAACAAGATAGCGGCGTTTCTCGATAAGGCCGCGGGTCCAGAGCGCGGGATCAAGCCTCCGCGCTAGTCGGCATCCGGAGACTCGAACCGCGCGATGCGCTTGGGGCCGTTCCACAACTCAACGGCATGTTCGTCGACCAACTGCGAGGCCCTCAAGGTTTGCGCAATAGAGCTCTGGATGGCATTGCCCCACTCATCCAGCGTGTAAATCTGAAAACGCATAGCCAAGATAATAGGCCCGAGCGCTGATGGCGCTAGGCCCCCTCTCGGCAAGGCCATGCCAGCGTGAAGTGGAGGCCTCCTGCTGATATGGTACAAAGGCTGCTGATCTACCGGTGCTGGGGATTTCAGCGTCCCAGCTTGGGAATAAGCGCCGCCGGGCGCTACATTTTGATCCCGGTGGCTGTCATTTGTGAACCAGTTCACATTTGGTCGGCATCAGGGCCTGCTAGAATCCCACGGTGCTGGGGGATTTCAGGGGCCCAGTAGCAGGCGCCGCCGGGACACGAGTTTTCGAGCCCGACGGCGTAACTTTTTTGATGGTCGGGACCCGGCTTCCCTGGCGGGCCCGAGCCGCAAGCAAGCCGGCTGTTGCGCTTCATTCACCACCATTGTCCGACCGACTTCTCCTCCGTTGGTCGATAGTACGTGCCACCAGATTGCTGGAAAGGGCCGTGATCCTGCTTGCATGTGGGGCAGCAAATCAATCACATCCCTTTTGGCGACATCCGTGGCGCTCGCGGTGGCTATCCGGGCGCTTGCGGGCCCCCCTTCGCCGGGCTTTGCCGGACTTCGCCGGCTTTCAATTACCCACATTTCCAGCCGCTCCGATTTCGGCGCCGAGTTCGATATCGGTGAGTCTGGAGAGTCCG
>NZ_JBBIAM010000115.1:0-29410 GCF_054185185.1 Bradyrhizobium sp. UFLA05-153 | reverse complement strand
GGCGCGGACTCTCCAGACTCACCGATATCGAACTCGGCGCCGAAATCGGAGCGGCTGGAAATGTGGGTAATTGAAAGTCTAGCCACACCTTGTAGAGCGGGAAATTAAGGAAGGGATCAAGATAGCCGATCCGCCGAGGCGTCCCCTGTGCCCACGAACGCCATGGCGAAACGAGCAACACCGCACTGGCAGCAATGAACTCTCGCCGTTTCATTCGATCCTCATCAAGGTTTGAGGACGACCGGCGGAGAGTAACACTCTCGATGGCAGTTGCATCCAGCGCGATGCTGCAACGCTAGTGCGGCGTGTGTACGCAGGACCGCTCTGGGTCATTTTCGATGGCTCCTGGAGGATCGTCGGTGGGTTGATGTCTGCTTTTGCACGTAAGCGTCGCATCAGGACTGGGCCACGAAGGTTGCTTTCGGCGAGCCCCCGTGATTCAAACTCCCAAACTGGGGGATCGAATCATGCGCTACGAACTCTCCGACTACGAATGGACTGCCATAAAGTCGATGCTGCCCAAAAGCCGCGTGGTGTGCCGCTAAACGACCGTCGCGTCCTCAATGGCATCTTCTGGGTCATGTGATCTGGAGCCTCATGGCGTGATCTGCCAGAGGTACTAGGCCCATACACCGCTTGCTACAACCGCTTCGTTCGCTGGAGGAGGGCGGTGTCTGGGGGCGCATCATAGACGCACTTGCTTCTGCCCATGATGCCGCTGTCCAAATGATCGACCCCTCCATTGTCCGCGTGCGTCAGCACGATGCCTGCATCACAAGAAACCAGAGACAGTCGATGGGGAAGGTCGTGGGGCGGCCTGACCAGCAAGATTCATGCGCTGGTCGATAGCAATGGTTTGCCGGTATGTGGCCCTTAGCACCGGCGAGGCCCACGACATCCGACT
The DNA here is from genome assembly GCF_054185185.1 of Bradyrhizobium sp. UFLA05-153. NCBI lineage: Bacteria > Pseudomonadati > Pseudomonadota > Alphaproteobacteria > Hyphomicrobiales > Nitrobacteraceae > Bradyrhizobium > Bradyrhizobium sp. UFLA05-153. The sequence continues at coordinate 28,506 of NZ_JBBIAM010000115.1, read as the reverse complement.
TGCCGGAAGGCTTCTGTCTCGTCTTAAATCCGGTTCAATGTTGCTTGCCGACCGTGGCTATGACGCCGACTGGATCAGAGAACTCGCCATGAAGAAAGGGGCATGGGCTATATCTCGCCGAAAATCAATCGCAGCAACCCGATCTGCTTCAGCCCTTATCTCTATCGAGCTCGCAACCAGGTCGAGCGGTTCTTCAACAGGATCAAACAATGTCGGCGGGTGGCGACGCGCTACCAGACTTGCCGCCGACTACCTTGCCTTCGTTCAACTCGCGTCGATCAGGCTATGGCTGCGCCTTTATGAGTCCGCGTCCCAGCATAGGGAAGTGAGGCAGATCGTTTGAAGTAACGAGGCGCGAACTCTTCGTGGAGGTCGAAGAGAAAGCGTTGGGGAGGCGTTCATTGTTATCGGCACTTACAAGGTCTACTGTTCACCAATATTTGCGCCGCAAAGCCGATGGAATTCCACTGCATGATATCGTGAGAGACTATCCGTTCTTGATCTTCGTGTCTTTCACTGAGAAATATTTCGTTGCGCGGTCGAACCTGATGTGCGCGCAGATCGTTTGGGGATCGGCGCCCGGCCACGAGACGCACTGACCTCCAAATCTTGGAGATTTTCGAACGAACGTGTCGCTCTCCAGACACTCGTGCCGCGATTCCGACGAGCCGAGATCATCGCCGCTAGGCAAAATGACGATGTTTCTCGGTCTTGTGTGGTCGGATGGCTCGAACAGAGCCTGTTAAGCGCTGGTACGAGGCTTGCTTAAAGAAGTCAAAACCAGGTCCCCATATAGCGTTGGCTCAATACTCGCGCTTCCTGAGGACACGGAGTGTTTAGCAAGAGTGTTCGTATGTCCGGTGTTGCTGCCGCTTTTCTCCCACCTTCAAGCAGTTCACAGGTCACGGTTTACGATCGTCTCAAGGATATGGTTCCGAAGCTTGCACTTCGCGGACAAGCGGGTTTCGGTGTTGCAGCTTTCATGCACGAGAAAGGTCTTCGATTTGCAAGATCCTTTCAATCAACCGCCAAATTGGCACCGACTGAGTGCAATGAGCGGGATCAGAATTTCAGACCCCATGTTGCAATCGCGCATATTCGTAGTCTCCGCCGCAGCAGCAACGGTGATGGCGACTTTCAGCCGGTTCACAAGGATGGGCCCAGCGCCCGTCACCTGACGATTTCTTTGGACGGTGCGTTGGTCAATGCCCGTGAACTTAAGGAAGAGTTGCTTGCGGAGGGGCATACCTCAGGCATCACCACAGATGCTGAGCTCTTGCTCAAATTGATAGAACGATCCTGCGAGCGCAACTATTGGCGGCACGATCTGCCCGTCGATTACGAAAACATCTTTCGTGAGATTGATGAGCGCGTCGATGGCGCCATCAGTGCGCTATGTCTGGACGGAGAGGGCAATCTCATTGCCTTCCGTAATCGATGTGGTGTGCGACCTTTGGAGGCTATGCAAACGGATGATGGGTTCGTGCTCTTTGCATCCGAAAATTGCGCTTTTGCCGGGCTACAAGGCAAGACGGATGAAGTCTTGCCAGGCCACATCAAGTATGTGGATGGGAAGATGGGGCGTTGCTTTGATCGGTTAGTGAGCACTAGGCGGCATAACGCTAAGCTCTGCGCTTACGAAACGCTGTACTTGGGAAGTCCGAACACGTCGATCGAGGGCCAATCTTATTTCGAAACTCGTTACAATATCGGGGGCGCCCTCGGTGGGCTTATTGCGGAGCGTGTCTCAACAGGACCAGGCTCCGCGCCAATCATCGTGTCCTCCATGCCAAATACCGGGGGGCCATACGCTGATGGTCTGTTTGCAGCTCTCGCCGCGCGAGGTGTCGTCGCCCAGCGTCGGGAGATCATCGAAACTCAGTTTTCTCAGCGAACTCTGATCGGCGTGCTTAGCGAGCGGAAGTCTAGTATTGCCCGAAAGTACCGCGCTTCGGCAAGGGACCTGGCCGAAACCACGGTAATAATTGCCGATGAAGCCCTCATTCGCGGTGACACTAGTCGGACTGTCACGAATTTGCTCCTTGCCGCTGGCGCTAGACGTGTGCATTGGGCGATCGGCTCGCCGCCGATAGTGGCTCCAAATTACTACGGCATGGGTATCGAGACTCTAGATGAATTGGCATTCTGGCAGATATGGAAGGGATTATCGCCCGAACAGAAGAAGAAAAGCCTCAAGTTTCACAACATCGAGCCGCAAGTTCTCAAAGCCATCGAGAGCAAAATTGCGGTATCGATCAACGCAACAGATATAACCTATCTGCCCTTCTCACTTCTCGTATCCTTGTTACCGAGCGGGCATGACGGCATCGATCTTTCACCTTTTACGTTCGAGATGCCAACGCCAGCTGGGCAGAAGCGCGCAAATAGAAACTTGCGCAATTTGATGGCCGATCTCCCCTATTCGGAATCAATCCCTGTTTGAGGTCAGATCATGAAACCTGCTCTCGTCTTTGACTGGAATGGCACCCTGCTCGACGATGCGGACGCGTTGTTGCAAACGACTAATGCCATACTAAAACGCTTTGGTCGCGCAACGATCGATATGAACACGTTTCGGGATCATTGCGACGTTCCGCTTTCGATTTTCTATCGAAATCTGGGAATGTCGGAATCAGAAGTGGCAGCCACGGATCGCGACGGGAGTGCAATTTTTCACGACGCCTACGAACCGCTTGCGAGTAACGTTAATTTGCGCGAGGGCGCGCGCACAATGTTGGAAATAGCACGCGAGCAAGCGGCTTCGTCTATCATAGTGAGCAATCATATCGTCGACCCGCTTCGTTCGCAATTGCAAAGGCTTGGTATCAATGACTACTTTGACGAGGTGCTCGCCTTTGAAAGCCGCGCCACCCAGTACAAATCGATGAGCAAAGGGGAGCGACTACGTCTGTACATGCAGGAGAACGACCTGAAACCGCCGGCAACCTTCATCATTGGCGATATGCCCGTCGAAGCGAATATTGCACGTGATCTTGGGCTCATAAGCATAGCCATTACCGGCGGATTCGTTTCCGAGTCGCGCTTGCGGGCAGCGGAGCCGGACTACATCGTTCATAACCATCACGAGCTGTTGCCGATCTTGCAGGGGCATGGTTTTTTTCGGGATGTACAAATCAAGGTCGCTGAAGACTAATGACGAGCCACCCCAGGGCGGAGCGAGGGAAGGGCTTCCTCTCGAAGCTGGACGCCTGTGGACCGGTGTCGCAATCAACCTTGGGAGTCTCTGGTTTATTGATAGCGGTCATGAATGGCTAACGATTTGGCCGGTTTTCAAACTCTGCCGGCCGAACGGCGGGGGGTGAGTTCGCGTCCTTAGACCATTCGGGCCGAAGATAATCCCTCTGCTCAACTGCAGGCCTTTCGCTACGGACACGGTTCGACATCGAGTCCGCTTCGGCTTCTTAGCCGGGTTGGGAAGGCGTAATTCGCCAGTCGCTCCCAGATTACCCAACCTTACCCAACCTCCGTTTTGAAAAGCCGCTTGCGGCGAAAGAATGCTGGCTAGCTTTCGCGATGCTGCGGCCTTTCGGAAGAGGAGGGGCGCGTGGTTTGCGGGCCAAAGAGTCCATCGGAGGGAAACATGCCAAGGAAGCTTGCCGCTTTTCGCGGCCGTTCGGCCAATTTTGCCAAGAAAGCTCTCATCTGCACCACGCTCTTGGCCGGAGCGGCCATTGCGTTGACCCAAGCCAAGGCGGACGACATCAACTGGCGCCAGTTCGAAGGTACCTCGATCGTCTGGGCGTACGACATTCATCCGTATGCCGACGCGGTCGCAGCCCAGTTGCCTGAATTCGAGAAGCTCACGGGCATCAAAGTGACGCCGGAGCTTTATCCGGACGATGCCTATTGGAATAAGCTGACGATCCAACTCAGCACAAAATCGCCAAGCTGGGACGTCGTGGGTACCGGGATTCAACCCGCCTGGGATCTCGCGCCGGGCCAGTTGCTCGAGCCGCTCGATCGCTATCTGAACGATCCGAAACTCACCGCGGCAACCTATGACTACCAGGATTTCTTCCCTGCACTGCGGGATGCGCTGACCTGGAAAGTGACGGAAGGGCAGATCGAGCCGGGAAGCGGGCAGGTGTGGGCCATCCCGCATGGCTTTGAGAATATTCAGCTGTTCTACCGTAAGGACATCCTCGACAAGTACGGCATCAAGATTCCGACGACTCCGCCACAGATGTCCGCCGCTTGCGAGAAGCTGAAGGCTGCGGATCCCGCGATTATACCTTTAGGCGTTCGTGGTGTGCGGTTTTGGAGCAGTATCCATACGGCTGCCATCTCGATTGCCAGGTCCTACGGCGTGCATGATTTCATCGTCAAAGACGGCAAGCTAGACACCGGCCTAGACTCGCCCGAGTCGGTCGCGTTCCACAGGGATTACGTGGACATGATCAAGAAGTGCGCTGCTCCGTCCTTTGCCAACGACAACTGGTACCAGGTGGTCGATGGCATCAATTCCGGACGAACGGCGATGGCGATCGATTCCAATATGTTCGGCTTCTGGAACGACGTGGCCGGCAAGCCCGCCTCGGGCAAAATCGCATTCGCGCCCCCGTTGCATGCTCCAAACAGCAAGAACTTCGAATCCAACATCTGGATCTGGTCTCTTGCAATGAACGCCGCTTCCCAGAAGAAGGGTGCAGCCTGGCTGTTCATCCAGTGGGCAACATCAAAACAGGTCGAGCTGAACGGCGCTGTTGCCGGCAAGCTCGTCAACTCTCCGCGCGCTTCCACCTGGACCGACAAGGCCTGGCTCGAATATGCGGCAAAGCCTGAGTTCAACAACTTCGTCGACACGTTCAAGAGCGTGCAAGACAGGGCGCAACTCGCCTTTACAGCCCGCGTCGGCTTTGCCGAAGCAATGAATGCTTGGGCCGTGGCCATGCAGAAAATGGTCAACGGAGCTGACGTGAAGGCGACACTGGCCGACCTTGCTTCCGAGATCCGTTCGTCCATGTGAGGGCGCCAAAGCGGGCGGCAGGCGCAATTGTCGCCCCTTTACATGTTAGAGATTCGTGAAATGGACCTTCGAGGATTCGACGGAATCGTGACGTTGCAGTCTTCGGCCAGTCAACTTGCCTCGTCAAAGGACAAGCAGGTCAAGAGTGCCGAGGAGCCGCGTGTTGACTGGCGGAGCATTGCCGCAATTGCTCCAGCCATCATCATACTTCTCGGCTTTTTGTTCCTGTTCTTCTACGGCGTCTTTCAGTCGCTAACGGACCTCAAGTTCGGTCGGCCGCTAATCCACTTCGTCGGGCTCAACAATTACGCAGCGTTGATCAAGACGGAGGATTTCTGGAACAGTGTTCGTACGACCATTGTTTATGCCGGATCGGCGGTACTTGTGGAGGCGGCTTTCGGTCTCGCACTTGCCAAGCTGTTCTCAACTGAAGTCTTCCTTGCCCGGGTGATGCGGCCCGTCATCCTCCTTCCGCTCGTCCTGCCGCCGATGAGCGTAGCGCTCATGTGGACGACAATGATGGACCCGCAAAACGGGATCATGAACTATTTGCTGTCGCTTGTCGGCATTGGCCGGTTTGCATGGATTTCAGATTCCGGCACCGCGATGTTCTCCCTGGTCCTGATCGACGTATGGACTTATACGCCGTTCTTCGCGTTGATCATCTTCGCTGGCCTTCAAGGTATCAACGAGGAGGTGAGGGAGGCCGCGCGCGTCAACGGTGCGAAGGGCTGGGCAACCTTCTTGCATATCGAGCTGCCGCTGATTGCTCCATACATGCTGATCGCGGCAGTGTTTCGGCTGATCGAGTCCCTCAATCAGTTCGACATCATCTTCGGGACAACGCAAGGCGGGCCCGGCAACAGCACCTCCGTACTTTCGGTGCGCGCCTACATTACCGCATTCCAAAATCTCGCCTTTGGGCGTGGTGCCGCTCTTATGGTCGTCAACTGGATGATCGTGCTGCTCGGAACCTTCGCCATGGTCAAGCTGTGGCGCTTTGTTCGGCAGCGCGTAAGCTGAGGAAGCAGCGCATGCGCTTCAATCGCTCGACGCCCACAAACCTGCTCTTGAACATCCTCGTCGGCATTTGCGCATTGATCCTGGCCTTTCCGCTTATTTGGATCGTAATGATGTCGCTGAAGCAGCAGGCCGATGTCATGACCTGGCCGCCAAGCTTCCTGTTCTCGCCGACATTGGAAAACTTTCGCGTCCTATTTGATGTCGCGCAGGCAGGAGCGACCAGCTACGGCACTATCAAGGTCGATTTCCTCACGCCGATTACCAACAGCGTCGTCATTGCGCTTGGCTCCGTCTTCATCTCGCTGCTCGTGGGAGTGCCTGCCGGCTACGTCCTGGCGAGGCGGGACATACCGCTCAAGGAAGACATTGCGTTCTTCATTCTCGGATTCCGCTTCGCCCCGGTCCTCCTGGTCGTCATCCCTCTCTTCAGCGTCTTCCAGACGATCGGATTGTATGACACCTATATCGGTATGATCTGGGTCTATCAGGTCGTCACATTACCAATGATCGTGTGGCTGAGCCGCTCCTATATCGAAGACATCCCAAAGGACATCGAGGAAGCGGCCGCCATGGATGGTGCCAAGCCCTTCCGGATCGTGCTGCACATCGTGCTGCCGCTCTTGAAACCGGGCCTGATCGGTGCCTCGCTGCTCATTTTCCTGCTCGCCTGGCACAACTTTGCCCTTGGTCTGATCCTCTCCTCGACCAAGGCGCCGGTGACGGTCGCTCTTCTCAAACTGCTCAATCCGGGCGTGCAATTCTACCCAGTTATGGCCGCAGGCCTGGTCGTGACGATGATCATTCCCGTCATTCTGATCGTGATCGGCCAACGCCACCTCGAACGTGGCCTTACCTTCGGTGCCGTAAAATGAGTGCCAGGCCATTGATGTTCTTCGGAACGACCAATCTGGATCTCTGCTTCAACGTCGAGCGCCTTCCGACGCCGGGCGAAAGCCTGATGGGCACGCTCACCCGCAATCCCGGAGGGAAAGGCGCCAACCAGGCCGTCGCTGCCGCTCGACTTGGCCTTCGGCCATATTTCTACACACGTCTCGGTGATGATGATGCCGGTCACTCCCTCTGGCAGTCATTGCGTGAGGCTGGCGTTCGCTCAGACGCAATCAATATCTGTGCTGGAGAAGTCTCCGGCTCAGCCCTCGTTCTGGTCGGTGACGACGGCTCTAACATGATCGTCATAGACCCCGGCGCCAATCTGAACGTCGGGCCGGAGATGGTGGAGAGTGCGGCCGAATTAATCGAGCGCGATGCGATCGTTGTTGCCGAAATGGGTATGCCGATCGCGGCGCTCAACCGGCTCTTCGAGCTGAAGCGCGATAAAGGCTTCGAGCTCATCTTTAACCCGGCGCCAGTGAGGCCCGGGCTTTCATCGGCGGCATGGAGAAGCGTCGATTTCGTTACACCGAACCAGACGGAGGCTTTTGAACTGACGGGCATCGAGGTCGACGACTTCGACAGTGCCGCATACGCGGCTTTGCGGCTTCTTGATCTCGGGCCAAGCGCCGCGCTGATCACTCTGGGGGCGCAGGGCGCCTATTATGCCGACGCAACGCGCTCTTTTGCTCTGCAGGCGTTTCCCGTCAAAGTCGTCGACACCACGGCGGCCGGAGACGCCTTTAACGGAGCATTCGCCGCATCACTGGCCCAGCGGTTGCCCCTAAGGGAAGCCGTAAGGAAGGCGCTGGCTGTCGCCGCCCTGTGTGTGACACGGCGCGGCGCTCAAAGCTCCATGCCCAATGCAGAGGCGGTTGACGAGTTTCTGAAATCCCAAACGATCTTGGAGTTGGAATGACCACACGGTTCTCAGTTTCTGATAGAACGGTCCTCGTCACCGGGGCCGGGGGCGGCATCGGCTCGGCCATTGTGAATGCATTTAGGGCAGGAGGGGCGAACGTCCTTGCCGCCGATGCTAACCTGGACAACCTCGAAGACATTTTGGCAAGCTTGCCCTATGGCAACGGCGCATTGCCGATGGCCATGGACGTCTCGCGTGAGGACGATATCGCCAGGGTTCTCGATGAGGTTGCCAGACGTTTTGGCCGACTCGATGTGCTGGTCAACAATGCCGGTATCAAATCTGCCCAGCCGCTCCTGAACGGCAATGCAGAGAAAATCGAGCGGACTATCCAGGTCAACTCGGTCGCTGTTTTGCGCTGCTCAAAACTGGCGATCGACCGCTTCATGAAGGCCAGGGGCGGCCGCATCATCAACGTCGGCTCTTCACTGTCCTCGCAGGGGGCAGTGTTCAACTACCAGGCCGGCGGCGCCGATTATTGCTTGTCGAAGGCGATCGTCCACGACGTCACCAAACTACTCGCCTATGAATGCGCGCCCCTTAAAATCAATGTGAACGCAATTGCGCCTGGAATTATCGATACGCCAATGCATGGGCGTCCGCGTGAGGAAACCGAAGCGCGCCACAGTGGCCGGATCCCCTTGGGACGGCTAGGGGTCCCGGAGGATATCGCAGGGCTTGCCGTCTTCCTTGCGAGTCCGGCGGCTTCCTACATGACGGGGCAGATCGTTCACGTGAACGGCGGGATGCTGATGAATGGCTAGCAGTAGCTCTAAGATCAACTGGCCGCCAGTCGAAGGGATCATTTCGGATCTCGATGGGGTCGTTTATCGCGGGAACGCTGCGATAGCCGATGCTATCCAGGCATTTGGACAGTGGCAGGCGGCCGGATTGCCGTTCTGCTTTGTGACGAACAATTCGACCCACACGCCGGAAGATGTCGTCCGCAAACTGGCCGGCTTCGGGCTTGTTATTGCACCCAAGGACGTCGTTACCAGCGCCATCACCGCGGCCGAGCTCGTCCGCGCGAAATACCGGGACCTCAACCGGGTATTCGTCATCGGCGCGCCATCGCTCGTCAAGGCTGTCAGAGATGTGGGGCTTGAGGTCACCGATCGAGCGGCGGAAGCGGTGGTCATGGGGCTGGACCGCCAGATCACACATGAGAAGCTGCGGATTGCGGTGGAGGCGATCCTGAACGGAGCGGAGTTCATTGGAACGAATCCCGATCTGCTCTTGCCGACCTCAGACGGATTCGAGCCGGGGGCAGGAGCTATGATCACCGCGGTGGCCGCAGTTACGAAAGTTGAGCCTGTCATCGTCGGCAAGCCCGAGCCGCATATGATCGAGACAGCACTTTCGCGTCTTGGAACCCCGCGCAATACCACATTGATGATCGGCGACCAGATTCCGACGGATATCCAGGCCGGCAAGCGGGCAGGCCTTCCGGCCGTGCTGGTCACGACCGGCGTGCCGCCCCGGGAGGATGCGTCCCTGGCGCCGCCCGATTTCATCGTTTCTTGCCTTGCGGAGATTGAGGTGAGGCCGGCGCCGGCAGGAAGCCCGCGACAGAGGAGAGCCTGATGGCTGACGTCCGTTTGGAAGGGGTCAATAAAGCCTACGGGACCATCCAGATATTGCAAAATATCGACCTGACCATCGATCATGGCGAATTCGTCGTGTTTGTCGGACCATCGGGGTCGGGCAAGTCGACGCTGCTGCGGATGATCGGAGGGCTGGAGCGCATCAGCGGCGGGCGGCTCTTGATTGATAACGAGGTCGTCAACGACGTTGATGCGGCCGACCGTAACCTCGGCATGGTGTTTCAGAGCTATGCGCTTTATCCGCATATGACCGTGCGCGAGAATCTGGCCTTCCCTCTGCGTATGGCCAAAATGGCGAGGGCTCGGATCGATAGCAGGGTCGCGGAGACGGCATCGCTGTTGCAAATCGATCATCTGTTGGATCGCAAGCCTCGGCAGCTCTCTGGCGGACAGCGGCAGCGCGTGGCGATTGGGCGCGCCATTGTGCGCGAACCCAAGGTGTTCCTGTTCGATGAACCTCTTTCAAACCTGGATACGGAATTGCGGGTGCAGATGCGAGTCCAGATCGCCAAGCTCCACAAGCAGCTTGGAAACACCATGATCTATGTGACGCACGATCAGGTCGAGGCCATGACCATGGCCGACAAGATCGTAGTGCTCAAGGATGGCAATATCGAGCAAGTGGGCACCCCGCACGATGTCTATCACAACCCGGCATCCCGGTTTGTGGCCGGATTCATTGGCTCGCCCAAGATGAATTTTCTCGACGGCCACATCGAGGCGGCTCACGAGGCGGGCATGGACGTCAAGCTCGATGCGGGCGCCACGGTCTCCGTCCCCGTCCAACCGGATCAGTTGCTCGTCGGAAAGCCGATCACGCTCGGGATTCGTCCGGACGATTTCTCTCCATTTGCGGCGGAGGAGAGGGAGGTCGCGATTGAGCTCGACGTCGATCTCGTAGAGCATCTTGGCAGCGTCACCTACATCTACGGAAGTGCTGGCAAGGCAGCAGTGGTTGCGAAGGCGCCGAAGCCCGAGCCGCCGAATGGGGCTGGCAAGGTTCGTCTTGCGGCTTCGCCAGCGGACTGCCATCTCTTCATGACGAACGGAAAAGCACTCCGACGCTTGCATGCGCCGGCAAATTGGAGCTAGTTTTCGAAAGCCTGCCGTGCAGGAGGTGGGGGCCGGTATGCACATGCGGGCGGACCAGGTAAAGGGCGGCGGGATCAGGCAGTTCTTCCGGAACTCCCGTTCGTTTGTGCTTGGAGCGGGAATCGGATCGGGCATGACTGCACGAGCTGCCGAACGCGCGGGCGCGGATTTCGTGCTTGCTCTTAATGCCGGCCGTTTTCGCGCTATGGGTGGCTCTTCGCCTGCCTCAATTCTTCCAATTCGCGATACCAACGAATTCGTGGCTGGCTTCGGCCGTACCGAAATCCTGCCCTCGACAAAATTGCCGGTCTTTTTCGGGGCCTGTACCTTCAATCCGCAGCTCGATATCGACCGCTTTCTTGATCGCATCATCAGGTGGGGCTTTTCCGGCGTCACCAACTTCCCTTCCATCATCCACATTGATGACTACAGAAGGTCACTGCTTGAAAAGTCCGGTCTTGGCTACGCGCGAGAAATCGAGCTCCTGGTGAAGGCCGCAAGACGCGGGCTGATGACCATTGGCTATACGCGGACCCAATCCGAAGTAAAACGCATGGTTGACGCGGGCACTGGAGCTATCTGCATCAACTTCAATCTCAACCGCGGCGTGGAAAGCGGATCCGAGCCCCTCATCAGTCTGTCGGAGCTTGCCGCGCGAACGAGCGCTGTTGCGCGTGCGGCTCAGTCCATCGACAGAAACGTGATTTGCCTGCTTGGCGGCGGGCCAATAACCAAGCCCGACGAACTTTTGGATATCTGCCGAGAAACGGGCGTCCAGGGCTTCATCGGCGGCTCGTCGCTCGACCGCGTCCCGCTTGAAATGTCGGTCCTTGAGGTGACGTCGGGCTTTAAGGCCATTCACCTATTGCGGGAGAAGGTCGATCTCCTTGAGCGCCAGCTTCAATTGAGCGGATTCAGGCACGGCGTCATTGCGCAGTCCTCAATCATGAAACGCGTGCTCGAGACTGCAAGGCGCTTGGCCAGCAATCCCAATCCCGTGCTCGTTTGGGGCGAGGCGGGGTCAGGCAAGCGACGAATAGCTAGTCTCGTTCATGCCTTTAGTGATCGGAAGCACACGAAGCCGGCGCTGTTTCATTGCCGCCCCGGTCCGGCCATCGATATGGTCGGTACGCTGTTCGGCGCCGAGGGCGATGAGAACAGGAGACGCCAACTATCGCTCCTGGAAGCCGCAAGCGATTCTTCGCTCTTGCTGATGCATGTCGATCAGCTGCCGAGGGATGGGCAAGAGCGACTTGCCGACTATCTCGAGACGGGGAGCTTCACGCCGCTGAACGGCGTATCCGCTGCAAGGTCAAACGCTCGGATCGTCGCAACCGCCACAGTGGCTCGTGGAGCAGGCTTGGAAAGTGTTCTATGTCCCCGCCTCCTTGCCTTCTTTGTTGGGCTCGATATAGGGCTACCCGCGCTATCAAACCGGCTGGAGGACCTTCCGCAACTCATTCAGCATTTCACGGTTGAGGCCAAGGGAGACTCGAACGCGCAAGCGCTGGCAATAGAAAAGTCTGCATTCTTGGCGCTAGCGGACCATCATTGGCCCGGAAACTTGAGGGAATTGCGCCAGATCGTCAACCAACTTGTCGCTCTGAAAGACACGCATATAAGCGCCGAGGTGCTCAAACCCTTGTTGAACGCAGCGTCCCCCGCTAAGCCCACATCGGCATTCTCTGAGCGCGAATGGATTATCGAAGGGTTGAAACGAAACCAGCTTCACCGCGGAAAGACAGCCAGGTCTCTCGGGCTTTCAAGAAAAACCCTGTACAATAAGATGAAAAAGCTGCGGATCCTGGAGTAACCTCGTGGCGCTTAGGTTGTTTGCATTTTCCGCTTCGAGCTTGTCCCATCGAAGAGCGCGAACGTCGGGACTGTCGATTTCCGCGGCCTAAGGCTTACCAGCGCCATCTCTTCGTCAATCGTCAGGTTGAGAGCTTCGCCCGGTAAATAGACGATGCCGTCGAGATGCGAGCCAAACCGCCTCTCTGCCGCTGTTATCTGAGAATCGTTGCCGGCGGCGAACAAGATCTTGAATCCCAGGCTCGCAAACCATTCCATTCGCCGAAGTTCGAGCTCCTGTCCGGTGTCAACCGGCACGCCTTCAGTAGACCGCTCAAGAAGGGATGCGGGCGGGAAGTTTATCACCCCGGTCATCCCGGCTTCGTTCAACAACTCGGCAACATCCTCCCAGCACGCGAAGGGATCGATCATGACGATTGCCGCATAGACATGAGCGCATCTCCTCCTGGGCATGGCGCGCAAGTCTCGAAAAAGGCAGTCGTTCCAGTCAATGACAGGCAAGGTGGCCATGACGAGCATGGAGCCTTGCGGAAGGCTTCGCAAAGATGGTGCGTAGATTTCCACGGTCGCGCCTTTAGGTGCGGCCGACAAGCGGGTAGCAACTTTGCCAATAAGGGGCGCTTTCACGGCTTCTACCCAATATTACCCGTTTGGACGTTGCTCCGATCTTATACGCGGTTTCAGCCCGGTCTAGACCACCTGGTATTCAGAGCGTTCTGCGGAGGAGAATTCTATTGACCGGGTGCACGGGAGCAGAGGTCCAGGATAGAAGCTTGTTGAAGCCGTTGCGAACCTTGAACTAGCTCAATTGTGTATTGCAATGCCACTGAGCGCTCGGGGCTAAGTGCAGGGCGTGGGATCGCGCACAGCACGTTTCAGTCCGATAGCTCGTAACAGGCAATCTGCGGGACGAAGGCTTTTTCACTTATGTGCCCCAGGGCCGAGATACCGCTTTCCGGCCCTGTTCTGGGAAGAGCCCAACGTAGACAAACCGGGTCAAAAGCCTGCCGCGCGCTTCGCAGTGCCAAACGCACCCGCTGGCAGACCGGTTTGTCTGCCTCCTCCCTTAACTTAAGCCGCTGTTGGAGAAGCTCCGGCAGCGGCATCTTTTTAGCCGTCCGGGAGCCTCGTTGGCCAGCGCGACCACGCGCGAGCGTTTCAAGGACGTCGCAGGCACCTTAGGCCCGTGCGCTAGTGACTTTCACCATGCATCACTCCTCAGACGCCCGCAGTCGATCGCCTGGGCCGCTCAAAGTTTCTTAAGGCGGCAGGGCACGATTATTTGGCTGGCAGCTGCCCCGAAGGTCCGGACTTGTAGCTGTCGCCGCGGCACGAGGGGGCAACGATGACCCGGTCTAATCTATCGCAGCTTTTCGAAACTCGGCATGCACAAGGAACGAGGTGCTCTCCGCTGCGGCTCACTTCTGGTCCTGTTCGGCTTATATTCTTCTTCGCAAGGCCAGAATCTCGCAAAGGGTTCTATTTGCCTTGGTACTTTGGTGGCCGCTTCTCAAAGAAGGCGTTCATTCCCTCTTGCTGATCAGAGGTGGTGAAAGCGACCCGGATCGCCTGACGTTCGAATTCCACGCCGGCATCGAGGGGCATTTGATAGGCGGCTAAAACTGCAGCCTTGGCAAGCTCCGCCGAACGAGGCGGCTTGTGAGCGATCATGTCCGCGATTTCGAGAGCTCGCGCCTGCGCATGACCAGTTTCGACGACTTCGGCGATTAACCCCGCCTGCAACGCTGTACGAGCCGAAATAGACTGGCCGCTAAGGATCATCAGCATCGCCAGCGACTTGCCCGCCACACGCGTCAACCGTTGGGTCCCCCCGTCACCGGGCAGAACTCCGATGTTGATTTCAGGTTGCCCAAAGAGCGCGCCTTCGCCTGCGACCACGATATCGGCCAGCATCGCAAGTTCGTGACCGCCTCCAAAGCACGCCCCTTCTACGGCAGCAACAATCGGCTTCGGACAGTTCGTGATGTCGCGCCAATCGTTGCGCCGGACTGGATTGTTTATGGCCTCGAAGCCGCGCTGCTGCATTTCCTTGATATCCGCGCCGGCAGAAAAGAACGCGTCGGTCCCGCAAAGGACGATGCAGCGGACGTCCTCATCTGAAATGGCATCCCGCAAGGCCAACGCAAGCGCCGCGATAAGCTCATTGCTCAGTGCGTTTCGCTTCGCCGGCCTGTTCATGGCCAAGAGACGGACGTGCGCGAGCGGGGAGGTGCACAGTACAAGTTCGGATTTTGGAATCACGAAAGAACTCTCCAGAATGGCTGGGGGAAAAGCCGAGAACTCGACCTTAGCTTGGATAGCGTAACTTGCTCCCAGCCCCGGGGGGCCAGAGCGTCCTATAAATCATGGTTGCCTCTTGATCTCAGCCATACTCCTGAGCAATCAGGATGAGGCCGGCGCGTCCTCTGGACAACGGAAGACATAGGTGGGCATCAATCGAAGTTTTTGGCGGACCTACCCGAAAGCCTTTCTGCTTCTTGCCTCCCGGATCTCGTGCTCCGAGAAGCCGAAGGACGACAGAACCTCGTTGGTGGCCGCGCCAATGGTCGCCGGGTGAATGCGCACGCCCGGAGGGGTTCGGGAGAGTCGGACCGGCAGCCCGGCGAGCGGCACCGGTCCGCGCCCGGGCACTTCGACCTGCCACATGATGCCGTTCTGACTTGCCTGAGGATGGCTGATCGCCTCCGGAATTTCATTCACAGGTGAGCAGAGCAGGTCCACGGCTGCCAAGCGCGCGAGCACTTCCTCAGTCGTCAAGTGCGCAAAGGCGGGCTCGCAATGATGCTGGATCGTGGCCAGATTTTCGATCTGCTTTTCACGCGTTGCGAGTTCGGGACGCGCACTTATGTCCGGTAGGTTGAGCGCCTGGCATAACAAACCAAGCGGATTGTCACGAAACAGCATCACAACGGCAACCCAGCCGTCAGCTGTCCTGACTAGCATCGCCTGGCGTATCCAGTTGGTTTTCACGCCATAGATGCTCTCACTAGCGATCTCGCACAGCTGCATCGCAAGTGAAACGTCGAACAAAGACGTCGACACCATTTGTCCGCGGCCTGATTTCTGCCGCTCGATCACGGCCGCGAGGATGCCTTGGACGAGCGACATGGCCGCGCCATAATCGACAATAGGAGAGTTGGTCAGCTGCGGAGGCTGGCGCTCTTGCAGTCCGCCCCGTGCCAGGCCGCTAAACGCCTGCGCTAGCATGTCCTGACCTGGCCGATCTGCAAGAGGACCAGCTTCCCCGAAACCGAAGCCTGCGGCATAGATAAGACGAGGATTGCGCGCGCTGAGATCGCCGTAACCAAGCCCCAGCCGTTCCATGACGCCGGGCCGGAAATTATGCATCAACACATCGGCGCGACCGACCAGCGTCAGGAGGATCTCCAAAGCGGCGGGGTTCTTCAAATCCAGGGCGAGCGTTCTCTTGTTCCTGCCCATCGCCGCGTAATAGGCACTCATTCCGCCAAGGCGGGTGGCCTCAAAATCGAGGCCGCGTGTGATGTCACCCTGCGGTCGCTCGATCTTGATGACGTCTGCGCCGAGATCTCCCAATACCTGTCCGGCAAGCGGCACCTGCATGACCATGCCGACTTCCAGGACCACCAGGCCGCGAAGGGCGCCCCCGCTGTCGGAGGCAGTAGATTCATCGCTCACGTCAGGCCTTTCTCAAGCTCAAGGAGCGCCCCGCTCCCATTTGACTTGGCCCAAACGCTATCTTGGCCCTTAGCCTGCGTCAACATTATACTATACCAATATCAGATTGATATATCCCAATAGCGCTGAGCGTTTTTGCAATGGGCACCGAGGGGCGGAGGCGGCTTGATCATCGAGGTTTGGAGCGGCGATTTGCGGCATTTGAGCAGCTAAGCGGAAGTTAGCTGTGGCAGCCGGAGAGGGCCGGGGGCGTGTAACTGATCAGAGCGGGACGGCGCTCAGTCGTTGGGCGAAACATTTTCAAATAGCGGAGCTAGAGCCAGCTGAGCAGGATCTGAACCACATCCGCCTGGCCAGGAGGAGGGGCTAGGCTCTTGGCCGGGGGAAATATCGCATTCACCGTTGCCATTGGTCGTTGTGAATCCTCTGAGACCTTTTCAGCTTCACGGCGTCTGCGTCTTTCACATAAGCGAGGAGGGCGAGGAAACGAATAGCTGGGTGACCTTCAGGGTATGCGGCGTGGCAACGTTGAGTCTGCTCTTCGCCGCCTTTCTGATGCCGCTGACCAAGCGCTACGATGCCACGCCTGCTTCTCGTTCCGCTCAATCATCTTTGTCCAGGTCCACCGGCAATTATCCCGATCGAAATTTGAGGATTGATGTCGAGGCCGTGCCATTCGAACAAGATTCGATTGACCGACGTGGCGAAATTGAATTGAGCGGCATGCGTTTAGACGTGATCCAGCGACTCTTCGGATCTGGATCGAAAAAGCGGTGCACCGGCCCTTAGTGGCATCTCGCTGAGAGCGCGCGAGGTAAGTCCCTTCGCACAACTCAGATGATTGACATACTTGCTTCGTTCCCGACCTCTAATGCGGCCGCGACCTGACGGAGCGCCCATTCGAGATCTTCGATGTTTTCGGGAACGCCGATCGAGATCCTCAGCCCCGAGATCAAGGAGGGCTCAACCAGGAGAGCCGAAGGAGGGGTTGTAATAACGCCGCGCTGCAATGAACGGGCTGCCACCTGCTGTGCAGTGTCACTCGGCAGGTCCAGCCAGACATGAAAGCTTGCCGGGTGATCTGGACGTATGTGCGGCCTGAGTATTTGGGAGGCGAGCTTCACGCGCTTCTTCGCCTCCTGGACCAGAGACTGCTTCACACGGGCGGCCGTTCCGGTACGGATCCATTCCGACACAATGAAGGACGAGATTGGCGAGGCCATCCAGCAGGTTGCGCGCATCGCTTGATGAATCTGCGCCAGGTACGGCTCGGGTACGACGAGCATGCCGATACGCAATCCTGGGGCCAAGCACTTCGATAGGGTGTTGACGTAGAAGGTTCGCTCCGGCGCCAACGAGGCGAGTGGCTCGCTCGCCTCGTCAAGAAACCCATAGGCGTCATCTTCAATGATCAGGATGTCGCGCTTCCGTGCGATCCGCACGATCTCGCGACGGCGCGCCGCACTCATGATCCTCGCCGTCGGGCTCTGTATGGTGGGAATGGCGAAAAGCACCCGCGCTGTCCCGCTAGCGGCCGCTTTGTCGAAAGGCCCGGGAAGCAATCCTTCACCGTCCATCGGCAGTCCGATAAGCTCGAGCTTTGCGAAATGCGCGAACGACTTCATGCCATGATAGGTGCCGGCTTCGACAAAGACTTTGTCGCCGGGCTGGCAAATCGAGCTGAGCGTCAGCGATATCCCGTGCTGCGCTCCATTGGTAATGACGAGGTTGTTCGGATTGGCATCGAAACCTGCTTCGCGAAACAGGTTGGCGAGTTGCTCCCGGTGTTCTGAAACACCCGAGTGGGACAGATATCCCACGTAATCGGAGATATCGGCCGTCGGGAACGTTGATGAGCTTTCGGCGAGCACCTTGGGCAGTAACGATGGACCCGGAATGTTGAGGCTTAGATCGACGACCTTCCCCCCGGCCGCAGAGCTTTGGCGCTGTGATGCGACAAACGTCCCCCGACCAACGTGTCCGACAAGCAGCCCTCGCCGTTGACCCTCCGCATAGGCCTTAATCACCGTGCCGACACTGAGGCCAATATCTTCGGCCAAATCACGCTGGGTCGGTAGCCTCGTTCCGGCGGCAAGAACTCCTGCCGCGATGTCCCGCTCGACAGCTTCGAGTAGCCGGAGAAAGAGGGGAGCGTTGCCCGCCCGCAGGTGAGGGTGCCATTTTTGCATTTCAATTGCTTATCTCAAAATGCCCCTGGATCGCTATGCCAATCTTTGACGTAGCTGATTCCAACTTACAATGGCAGCACCCTGACGATTTCCTGTGGCGCATCCGCAGCGAGGGGGTTGCGCAGCGGCCGCCCGAAGGTCGGAGACTCGATTTCGAACGTGTCGCCGCCCCGTAGCCGGACGCCGGCCGAAAAGCTTAAATTGCTTGCTCCGAAAAAATAGATGTGTATGTCCCCGGGACGTCGAAAAGCGCGGTACTTGAAGTGATGGTGCTCAAGGTTCGCGATGGAGTGAGACATGTTGCTCTCGCCGGAAATAAAATTCCCCGACCAAATAGGCGAGCCGGCCCTCAGAACGCGGATCGTTCCAAAGACTTCGTCCGGGAGATCGCCCATGAGCAGCTCAGGGCCGTAGGAGCACTGCCGCAGCTTTGAATGAGCGAGGTAGAGGTAATTCCTCTGCTCCATCACGTGATCTGAATACTCATTGCCAAGGCTGAACCCCACCCGTAGGACCTCACCTTGTTCGCCGATCACATAGAGTCCGACAACTTCGGCTTCGTCGCCCCCATCTTCAGCGTAGGAAGGTAATGTGAGCGGTTGTTCGGGGGCGACCGCCCAGGAGCCGTCGCCTTTATAGGCCCATTCCGGCTGGACACCGAGCGCTCCGGGCGGCGGCTTTCCGCCGTCCACACCGAGCTTGAACATCCGCATCGAATCCGACAGGTCGGCTGCGGCCAACTTCGCATGCATGGCGTCTCGCGACTCGGCGCTACCGAGATGCGTAAGGCCTGTGACGGCGATCATGCACCGGGAGGGGTCCGGGTGATCGAGAGGCAGCAGCAGCCGCTTCTCGCTGACGATCGCATCGTAGTCGACCTGCTCCCCGAAACCATGGGTCTCGATGCACTCGGCGAGCGAAAGTCGCAAGCGTGCGGCCTCTAACGCCAAGTCGCGCACGCTAGCCGCGTTCTTCACTAAAACGGGGTCCGAATTGCCGGCTGCGAGAGCTGCAACATGGCGGCAACCGTCGGCAGATACAAATTGGATCAGTCGCACGGGGTTCAATTCCATTTCAAAGCGAGCCGCCAATTGCGGCAAGTCAGATTGTCATCCCAAATGGGACAGGTCAATCTGTAGCCAGATGCAGGTCAATTTGCGAAAAATCTGCAGATTTTGTGGGGAGTTAGGGCTATGGCGGGCGTGAACTTCAGCTCGCTTCAGAATGCTTAGAGCATTGAGATAGCCTAACATACAAATGAAATGCGTCATTATTGACATTGCGGCAGCGCTATGTTGATCTTCGTAGATAATTGAGATGCTGCGCAAAGATGCAGCCCATGTTCCGGGGGTGAAATGGATCGCCGCAAGGTTCTTGCTGGATTGGCGACTGACGCAGTTGGCGCCCTCGTGGCGCCTGCAGTACGCGTCAGCGCTCCCGTCGTGACGTGGCGTCTCCAATCAAATTTCCCGCGCTCGCTCGGCTCGCCTTGGTCTGTCGTGAAGACCCTCGCGGCCTACAAGATGACGCTGAGTGGCAGCAAGTTTCGCATTCAATCCCTCTACCCGGTCGGCTCGACGGTCGCGGCGATGGTATCGGCACCCGCGATTGCGCAAGGGAGCAGAGGGATTCGATCGAACGGGCTTCGACATCAGCTCGCATGCGCGAACCGCTACTTGAAATATCTTGATGAAGAAAGGCGGAGCCGCCGCCTGCGGTCGCTTGGGCATCCGTTCGCACCGGTGCCGCCCGAAATCTCCCTAGGCTTGCTCAACATCGCGGGTCTTCTGAATTCACACGTATTGCTCTGGGCTCGCTACGGCCAATGAGTGACCCGCGCTCTCGCGCGCCCCTAAAACCCAAACAATTTGCAGCAACGAGCGGAAGCAGACACATGCAAACAACTGCACAGCCCTCCATCGCACTCGTTCACCCCGACAAGCAAGTTACATCGAGGTCAATGACAATTGGCCTCGGCGGAGGCGTCGCGCTTGAGTGGTACGACTGGCAAGTCTACGGTTTCATGGCGGCGTTTCTTTCGCCGCACTTCTTTCCCTCCAATGACCCAATCGTCTCTCTGCTCGGTGGACTGGCGGTGTTCGGAGCGGGTTTTGTGGCACGGCCGTTGGGAGCGGCTTTGCTCGGTCCAATTGCAGATCGCATCAGCCACAAACGCGTCATGATGATCGCGGTTACGGTAATGGCGTTGTCCTCGCTGCTGATCTCGGTCTTGCCGGCTCACAAGGACGTCGGGACCCTGGCCACCGTCGTGCTGGTTCTTCTTCGGCTCGCGCAAGGTCTTGCCACGGGCGCTGAGGCGGGGGTCGCTAACGCGATCGCGATCGAGTTGGCACCGCCAGGACAGGAGGGCCGGTACCTTGGTTTGATCAATGGTACATTCGTCATGTTGGGCTCAATCGGAGCCAGCCTGGTCGCATTTTTGGTGAGTGCTTCCGTTGCTCCTGAGGTCATGCGCGAGTGGGCCTGGCGTGTGCCGTTTGCAGTTGGTGGCGTGCTTGGTTTGCTTATCATCTTTCTTCGCCAAGCCATCCCGGAAACCTTGATCGCTCGCGCGATGCACCGCGCGGATGAGATGTCGCGCATTCAGGAAACGACCGGCGGCGTGTGGAAGACGCTCTGGAGCGTTCGATTGTCGCTTCTCGCTGCTATTTTGGTGGTCGGTTCCGTGCAGCTTGCGAACTACACGTATAATTTCGGTCTGCCCAACATCGCCAATGGAGTGTTTAAGGAGAATAGCACCTGGGTGTACGGCATCCTGACCCTTATGGGGTTTTCCTGGATGGTATTCTCACCGTCCATCGGCGCCTTTGCAGACAAGGTGCGGCCATCGCGCGCATTCATAATGATCCGCCTACTACTCATCCCATCTTTTTTCCTGACATTGCTCTATTCGCAACAGAGCCTTTTGACCTACTCAATTGTTATGCTGCTCGGGGGAGCCATGGTGGGCTGCAACATGGCGCTGTACAACTTCATAGCCACAACATTAATGCCGCGCACCGTGCGGACTACCGGCGTCGCGCTCGGCTATGCAATCGGAGCCACGTTGTTCGGCGGTACCACTCCGTATCTCCTCGTATGGTTGCAGCGCGAGAATCTGACTTGGATGTTCCCTATCTACGGATCGTTCATCGCGCTGTTGAGTGTGGTCGTCTACCAGATCGCCAAGAAGAGAGGCTGCGTCTACATAGGCGACTAGCTCGGTCTGCCCGCCTAACTCCCAGGGACACCGCCGTGTCAGTGCCGCCCACTCCGTTCTGGGGAGGGCGGCGCGCCGCGCCGTTGAAGAATCCCCCAGAATAGATCCTCCTCCTTTTTTGCTCGCGGTCATTCGAGCCAAACCAGCCAAGCTCGATGCCTGCTCGGCGAAGCCCGTCAAAATAGACCGCGACACCTCTACTTTTGCCGGCAATACCGGTTGTCATACAGAGGACCGCGATCAATACGGCCGATGATCCAAAAGCGCTGAGACTCTCCGATTTGTGGGCTGTCGCAGCGAGTATTGCAGCCGCGCGGGGCGCCGCCGCATATTTCCACTGCCGACATCTATCCGGCGGTGGAAAATGGCACCATCGCCACGGTCGATGAGTTGAGCCCATACGATGACCGAGGCTTTGCCTCTATAGCGTCGCGCTCACGCCGCACTCAATAAACTGCGAGCTCCGGCCCGCAGGGAGTGCTATTCTAGATGTCCGCAGGCGGCAATCTGCCAGTAAGCAAATGGAGCGCCTCGAACAAATAGTAGCTACCGAAGATGAGTTCCGCATTGCTGACGTAGTCCTCGGCTCGAGAATCCTCGCGCTTGTTGAAACATCCTTCGACCAACATGCCAGGCAAACGTTTATCGTTCTTGTCGACCGGAGTGAGATAACGTTCGACGAGCGCCAAAGCGGTCCGTTCGCCGGCTTGCCGATATAGTTGCCGCTTGCTTTCAGACGGCGCAATCGAACTCAACTTTAGAAAAGCCGACGCCATGAATGCGGTAGCCGCAGTGTCTCGCTCAACGTTGGGGGCTTTCGGATCGTCAAAATCCCAGTATGACACGCGGTCAGCTGGCACATGGGCGATCCACCAGTCGGCACCCTTCATGGCGGCCTGAAGCCATCGCTCTTCTGGGCCGCCGGACAAGTAACTAATCGTCGAGCAAACGACCCCCCATGCTTGTGCTCTCGCCCAGACGCTGCTCTCGCTGTAGCCTTTGTGCGTGTAGCGTCGTAAGATGTGTCCAGTCGCGGGATCGAGCGATGAGGACTGGACGAATGAGCCGTCCTCGCGCTGATGAAGTCCCAGCACCTTGTCGGTATGATTGGCAGCGACCTCACGCATCTCTCGGTCATTGGCGGTTCGAGCCGCCCAAAACAGCAACAGTGAGACGACCAAGCTGTCGACACTGCTTGCGGTCGCTCCTACGTCCGAGCCCTCCTCTGCATTCGCGCCGAGGGGCACCAGACCTAGCTTCGGATTATACCGCTGCTTGAGGTCTCGCGCCGCTGCGAGGCCGAGCGCCCGGGCGTGCTCACTGCCGGCGAGCAGCGAGCCGAGTCCAGCGCCGTAATAGAAGGTCGCGGCCTTGAACGCGGTGTCGGCCGTGACGCGCGGCCCAAGGCGCGCGCAACCCTGCTCCGCGAGAATCCTGAAGCGCTCGCCGCCACTCCCGCGAGAGGCAAGCCAAAGCATCCCCAACCAATATCCGCCGGTCCAATCCCCATTCGGAGTTGTAGTCCAAGTGCCGCTTTCCGGGTTCGCCCAATGTGGATAGGCATCCCCTACCTGCCGAGCCGTTTCTTCAATACGCCCTACCATACGTGCGATCGGTTCTTCCCAGTCAGTCCTCATCAATACTCCCCATGAAAATTCAGAAACCGGCTGCTCGAAGCTGGCGCTCAAGACAGAATCTCACGAGGATTGAGATATATCAATAGCAAATTGAGTTAGTGTATTGGTGTAGCAATCTCATATTGGGTCCATTCCCCGTTGAACGGTAACCTAGGGGCGTCAAGGCTGTCCTTCGTCATCCATGGGAAGAAGTTTTCGAGCGTGATCTCGAAGCGCCGGCGACACGCAGTCGCGATCGGGGTCGCGCGATTGAAGGCCTCGATCCACGGCTTCAGGTCTTCGCCGAAGGAGGATCGAGAAACCCGCTTCCTTGATCATGGTCTTCTTGCTTGCCGATCGGAGCAGGCAAGTGACATCACTGCCGGCGAGGGATCGAGGTCGCTGCCGACTATATCGAGTAATCGGCCGAGCTCGATCGGCGCTTCGTCTGAGAGCGTATTGAGGATGTGCAGGCGAGCAGTTGGATCTGCGCGGTTTGGCCGCAGGCCCTCGTCGTCGAGGTCGCGGAGCCGGTCGGCACCACGTCGAGATCGAAGCGTCCGCGAACAAAGCGGGCGGCACCCAGGGATCGTCGTTTTCGTCCCGAAGAATCGGCAGCGGCTCGGCTGTGCTCGCCAAGCCAGCGTTCGCCACCATTCCCAATTCGGCCATGCGGACGCGCGCGGCATTGGCAGGCTGCTACGCAGCCTCATCAACATTTCCCGCGTCCGCAAATCATGCTGGCGGCTTGTTGTTCGGCAGACATCGCCGGTAGGAACCGCATTGTAGGCCGGGTGACGGTCTCACAAATCGCTTCTGCATCCGCGGCATTCGTCTTGTTCGGCTGACATAAGGCTTCATCTAGGCTGGCATCAAGCGGACCAGGTGCCCAGCGAGGTGATCTGGCGTGCCCAGAGTCGGCCGTGCAAAAGCCATGGAAACTTCTGCCGGAATGAACGAATCCAATCCCTGAACCATTCTGTCGTGGCCAGGGTTGTGATTCCACTAGCAATATATTATTTGGGGCCCAATGCTCATATGTTCTAGTCGGGGTCGCCGCCTTGTAACAGGGGATCGGCTAACCCAATGATCAAAGCTTGGCTAGACTTTCCAATATTTGAATTGTTCGCAGTCCTCTTCGCCTTTTACGCGACGACTGGCGCTGTCATTGTGATCGCGAGTTTCAGCCCCGCAACGGTCGTGCCGGTGCGCCGCATAGAAGGCGTGGTCGCTCCGTTTTTCGGCACGGTCGGAGTTTTGTTTGCGTTCCTGACCGGATTTCTGGCCAACGATATAACCGATCGCAACCGCCAAGCGACCCGCGCGGTACAGTCAGAGGCGGCGGAACTGCGCAACATCTATGCTGTCAGTATCGCGTCCGCCTCCGACATGGGCAGCCTCCGCTCAGTACTGGCGAAATACGTCGCCGCCCTCGTGGACGACGAGTGGCCGGCGATGGCGCAGGATCAGGAGGCCAATTCGGTTAAGTCAGCCTATGACGCCTTGCTGCGAGAGGTGAGCGATCCGCGGATCGCTCAAACAGCGGGCGGGGCGGTGCAGACTGCCTTGCTAAATGCCGCAGTCAGAGCGGGCAGCGCGCGCTCCGAACGGCTCGCGTTGGCCTCCGATCGCACGTTCGATGCCAAATGGATTCTCGTCCTGATCCTTGGCGTGGTGACACAGATATCAATCGGGTTGGTGCACCTGAAGAAGGCCGGTGCGCAAATTACGGCGCTAAGCGTGTTCTCAATCGCCGTCGTCATGGCGCTGGGACTCATTGGTCTCCAAGAGCGTCCTTTTTCCGGTGATATCCGAGTAGAACCGGGGCCTCTGGCAGAGGTCGCCAAGATCCCAGCGGAATGATGATGCATCATGCAAACCATTCCCGCGTGGACGCAGCTGGGAGATTTCTTGCCCCCGCTCTCAGCAGCTGCGCTTGAGCATCCCTCTTTAGCCATGCATCCATCCGACTCAGATGATTGCGTGAGTGCCACAGACGCCGACCTCCAAATACCTTCGCATTCAAATTTTGGACGCCGATCCCGTGGCTTAGAGGACCCGACCATTGGTGGTGAGCCTGCGCGCCGGGGATTGAACTGTTCACGCTGCTGGAGAAGGATCTGGTCTCCCAGCTCGAGGACAAGTGCAAGGAGATCGACGTTCCGAGCCTGTCGATCATCGGCCCGGTGATGCAGTTGTTCGAGGCCTATCTCGGCGCAGCAACGGCGGGTCGCGTCGGCGCCCAGCCGGGTATTTCTGACAGTCGGCGTCGTTCATGGTCGGTCCCTTTCAAATCTCGATGATGAGCTTCTCGTTGAAATTCGGGTTGTCCCAGGTCCGCAGCTGGCCCGGCCATGGGCCGTAGCCTTTGGCATTGCTGAGGACTCGGGTGTTGCCGATCACGGCGTCGAAGGATTCATGAGTGTGCCCGTACACCCATAGATTTGCCGGCCGCAACTCGTTCTTGTCCTCTGTTGTCGACTGAGGACTCATCAACGACCTCAAATCGCTGCGATAAGCGACAATCAAAAGCTCTTCGAGCGTCGGTCGGAAGTCTGGGTCGTGGAGATGCGCGGGAGCCGGCACGGGTGCGTGATGCGTGACGATCACCAGCTTCTTCTCGTCGCGAGGCTTGCGCATCTCGGCTTCCAAGAATGCCAGCGAACGCCTGTGCCTGGCGAGCGCGTGTGGGGGCCGAAAGCGCTCTACGTAGCGGCCGACCCGGACTTTCTTGAAGTCATTCATGTGATCGGCGGCGACCGCCATTCCGCGATGCGCGTCGCCGAAAAGCGCGAAGTCGGTCCAGAGCGTCGCGCCGGCGAACGTCACGTCGCCGATGCGGATGGTATCGTCCTGCAGGACATGCACATTCGTGCCGGCAGCCACCGCCTTGGCCTTCTCGAGCGTGCAGTCGATGTCGGTCCCGTAGGCTTCGTGATTGCCCATGATGTAGATCACCGGCCGATCAGGCACGCGATCCAACAGCCAGCGGACGCCGCGCTCGGCCCTCGGTACCAGGTCGCCGGCGACTACCATGACGTCGAAGGCGGGGCGCGCGTTGCCGGACGGCAGGTCCCTGCCGCGGGTGAGTTCGATGTGCAGATCGGACATGACCCAAAGGCGCACGATGCTACTCCTCGGTCCGGAGGGAAGCGGGGTCGACTTCCGTGAAGACGTTGGTCTCGCGGTCGTAGCGGCGGCAGGTGATGAACGAGCGTCCGCAATGCCGAATTCACTGAACTAGGAGACGTTTCATGTTCACCGCAGGGTCTGCGAGCGCCTCTGCCTTGGGTCTAAGTCCGCGGCTTATCATCATCTCGGCAAAACGCACTTCCCTCGCTACCGTGCCCAGGCTCCCAAATCCACATGCGGCCACCAGACGGCCGTCGGCGGCGAGGTAAAACAGGAGCTGGCCCCTCGTGCCGAGCTTCCTGACTACAGGGATTTCTCCGTCCGGGCAGAGGCCGACGATTTGCAGTGTCTCGTCGTACTGATCCGACCAAAACCAGGGAACGTCCTCGAATGGACGGTTCTCGCCCAGCATGTTCGCCGCCGCCACCGCACCTTGCCGCTGTGCGTTGCGCCAGGCCTCCAGCCTGACCCGCTTTTTATAGAGGCGATGCGGAAACGAACAGCAGTCGCCCGCCGCGAAGATGTGCGGATCCGAAGTCGCCAGCATCTCGTCCAGAACTATGCCGTTGTCGACAACCAGTCCTGCCGCTTGCGCAAGTTCGACATTCGGCGTCGCACCGACCCCAACGATCACCAGGTCGGCCACGTGTGAGCGACCACCGGTCAGCACCACGCTGGAGCGTCCTTCACTGAAGTCGACCCGCTCAACGATAGCGCCTGTCTCAATGCGCACCCCAGAACGTTCGTGCTTGGCCCTGATCAGTTCAGCCATAGGAGGTGGTACTGCCCGCATAAGTAGCCGCGATCCTGCCTCGAGTACGACCACCGAAGCACCTCTTAAGACCGCGCTCGCAGCAACCTCGAGCCCGATAAAGCCGCCGCCGATTACAACCACGTCGCATCCTTGGCCAATAGCGTGACGGATGCGAGTAGCGTCCTGATACGTCCGCAGCGTCGCGACCCTCGTTCCTTCAGCGATCGGAACCGTCAGTCTCCGAGGTCGGGCTCCCGTGGCTAGGAGGAGTCGGTGATACGCCATCCTTGATCCGTTTGAGAGCGTGACCACATTGGCCGCGCGATCAATCGCAACCACTTCGTTTCCGTGGAGATAATCGATCTCCAACTCGGCGAGACATTCTGCCGTCACAATTGGCTTGGGTCCAGGCTTCATCTCGTCGGTTAGGATCGCCTTGGATAGAGGCGGGCGCTCATATGGCAGCATAGTTTCGTTGCCGATTAAGGCCACGATGCCTCCCCAGCCGCCTTCGCGCAGGGCGACGGCAGCGGCCGTACCGGCTTCGCCCGCCCCAACGATCACCATTGTGGATTGGTCGCTCAAGCAGCTGAACCATTTCCGAGCGCAGGCTGTGCATCGTTTGTCGCGCTCTCGAACAGGCTGCGCACCAGGGATTTGAGTAAGAGAGCCTCCTCCCAGCGATCTGTGGTGTCGTTGCCCTGGCGATCGCTAATGGCATAGGGTTGCGGGCCAAGTTCGCAGGTAAAAGTGAGACGGGCACCCGCGTCGGCGCGCCTTCGCCAACTGTTGAAGCCGTATTTCCACCAACCAAGAAACAGATCCAGCCAGATTTTGTGCTGGGGGAAAGTGATCTCAACCTGAATTTGCTCGCGAGACGCCACGCGGCCATGAAAAGCCCAGGTACGATCGAGCACCTGCCGCACCAGTGCTTCGTCTTCGTCCGAGATCGGATACCAGAATTCGCGGCCTAGCAAGATGTGCGAGAGATCGGCAAGCATGCGCATCCCAGCAACCTGGTCCATCAGGTCGAGTGTGAAGAGGAGATCCGTCGTCATCCTGTTGCGATGCGTCTCGAAGTAGATCGGCATGCCCGCCTCTTGCGCCACCCTGATCCAGCCCTCCAGCAGGGGGATACAGTCGACGACACGGCGCGGGCGGATGTCAGGCTGGACGTTGAGATGCAGGGCGTCGAGGTGATGAGCAAGATCAATGGCCGCTTTCAAGTGATCGGTCGTCTGCGGGAAGCACATACCCTCGACTACCAGTCCTGAGCCGGCCAGGGCGCGCGCAATCAGGGCGACACGTGCAGGATCAGCGCAGGAGGTGCTGATGCCGTCGAAGCCCGCTTCCCGGATCATCGCTATGTTATGCTCGATAGAGCGTTCGACCCCATCGGGTTGGCGTCGTTCCATCGCCCACAGGGATTGTAGTATAAGCAAGCTCTGCTTCGACATCGTTGTGCTTTTGGCTTCATTCAGAGCTTGATGAAAACGGTGCCGTTCTCGACCTTCACCTCGTAACTGCGTAGGTCAACACATGCAGGCAGTGCGCGCGACTCGCCAGTTCGGTAATCGAACGTCCCG
>NZ_JBBIAM010000114.1:0-29605 GCF_054185185.1 Bradyrhizobium sp. UFLA05-153 | reverse complement strand
TCTCCTTGGAACACTGAAGCTTCGCAACCTCAGCTTCCTCGGTTCAGACCAGATGGACAACCTCCTGACAGGCCACAACTAGAGCATGATCCGGAAAAGTGTGAAACGGTTTTCCGAAAAGATCATGCTCAAACAAAAAAACTAAAGCGCGATGAGCGCTTGAGGCGACCGCCGCGTCAGCTCAGCTATGGTGCGGGCCTTTCATGATCTTCATGGCGTCCTCGATGTGGCGCCACTCCTTCGCCTCCTCGGCCTCGCCGCGGCTCTCGCAGGCCTGCGCCTGCTGGGCGGCCTGAGCAATCGCAGCAAAGCCGTGCTTCTCGAGCATCTGACGCGCGATGGTATGGACCTGGACCTCGGACATCATGGGCGCTCTCCCGGTTGACGCATCGCAGCCGCGGCGTAGACGCCGCCACGACCTCTAACAAACGGCCGAGCGTAAGCCGGGTTCCCGCGCGTCACATCACGTCGGCAGGCCCGGGAATTTGAAGGGCTCGGCCTTGCGAACGCAACAAAGGCAGCCCGCTGTCGCCAGCGGACTGCCTTTTCATCCACCCCAAGTTAGACGACTCCGCCGGGCCCCTACCCGACCGCCACCCGCTTGCGCTCGACATCGTTGGGCACCTCGATGTCGACCTCGAGCGTCGAGACTTCGTCCCCGCGCTCCAGCCGCACGATCACCTTGGTCGGGTCGAGCTTGACGTGTTTCGAGACGACGGCGAGGATTTCCTCACGCAGCACGCTCAGCAGATCGGGCTGGCCGCGCAGCCCGCGTTCATGCGCAAGCAGGATCTGCAACCGCTCGCGCGCGACCGGAGCGGTGGCCTTGTTGCCGCGGAGAAGCCGGAGCAGACCCATGCTCATGCTGCCCTCCGTCGCAGGAGGCGATCCATGAAGCCTTTTTTCTCGGCAGGCACTGTCATCCGAATGCTTTCGCCGCACAACCGCTTCGCCGCGTCCATGTAGGCCCGCGCTGGCGCGCCGTCCGCATTGGACAGCGTCACGGGCGTACCGACGTTGGAGGCCTTCAGCACGTCCTGGCTCTCCGGGATGATGCCGAGCAGCGGCGTTGCGAGTATCTCGAGGATGTCGTCGATGTTCAGCATCTCGCCGCGCGATGCACGCGAGGAATCGTAGCGCGTGATCAGGACGTGCTTTTCGACGCGCTCGCCCTTCTCGGCCCGCACCGTCTTGGAGTCGAGCATGCCGATGATGCGGTCGGAGTCGCGCACCGAGGAGACCTCCGGGTTTGTGACGATCACGGCCTCATCGGCAAAGCGCATCGCCATGGATGCGCCGCGCTCGATTCCGGCGGGGCTGTCGCAGATCACCCAGTCGAACCGGCTGCGCAGATCGGCGATGACGGCGCGAACGCCCTCCTCGGTCAACGCGTCCTTGTCGCGGGTTTGCGATGCCGGCAGCAGCCAGAGGTTCTCCAGCCGCTTGTCGCGGATCAGGGCCTGCGGGAGCTTTGCAACCCCCTGCACCACGTTGATGAGGTCGAACACCACGCGCCGCTCGGCGCCCATCACGAGGTCAAGGTTGCGCAAGCCAACGTCGAAATCGACCACCACGACCTTGTCGCCGCGCTGCGCCAGCGCCGCCCCCAAGGCTGCGGTCGTCGTGGTCTTGCCGACCCCGCCCTTGCCTGATGTCACGACCAGTACCTTACTCATCTGAAATCTCTCCTTTGCTGGTCAGTTCAGTGCTGTAATTCGCATGGTATTCCCCTGCAGCCAGGCCTGCGCCGGCTTGCCGCGCAAGGAGGCGTCGATGTCGTCCGCAGTCTGGTAAAATCCATCAATTGCAAGCAGTTCAGCCTCGATCTTCTGACAATAGATACGCGCGGAGGAGTGGCCGTTGACGCCGGCCATGGCGCGCCCGCGCAGCGCGCCGTAGACGTGGATGGAGCCGCCTGCGACGACCTCGGCCCCGGAGCCGACCGAGCCAAGGATCGTCACGTCACCGTCGGGGAAGATCACGGTCTGGCCCGACCGTACGGGGGTTTCGAGCAGCAGCGAGCTCGGCTGCTTCGTGACCTCGACCTTCTTCGGCGCGCTCGGCTCGAGCCCGCAAGACCGTCCGCCCGAGAGCAACGGCGGCATGTTCGGCGTAAGCCGCGCCTCCTCCACCCCCTCGAGGCCGAGCACGCGGATCCCGCGCTCCTGGAGGCTTCCGAGCAGATGCGTGATGCCGGACTGGCTGAGATCGACCGAGGACAGGTCGACCACCACCGGCCGACCGGCAAAGAATCCCGGCGAGCGCGCGATCGTGGCGTCGATCTCCTGGAGCCAGTCGACGATCGGAACCGTCGGCACGAAGACGAAGGCGACGTAGGATCGGCCGCGCAGGCGCACCAATTGGCGTTGTGGTCTTGCTGCTGCTGCCTCCATGGCTGCCGACTCGTCCTTGTTATTGAATGGTTAACGATGCGGCGGATTTGGTTAACGGCCGGTTAATTTCCCATTGGGTTACATCTCTCGGAGTGTGCGCCTTGGGCACCGTTCCTGGCCCTACCCGACTGGCGAACTTTTTGATCTGCGGATTATCCGAAGATTCCGGCCTACGAGGGCAGCGGCATGACCAACGACGCAGCGAACTTTGCCTGCGTCGATCCGGGCGGCGATCAAGACTTCTTCGATGACGACGACGGTCGCGGCCAGAACGCGCAGTAATCGTCTCAGTCGCTCACACTACGACAAAGATGCCGCGCTCCATCCAACGCGGCGCGGCATCGCTGTTTTCGAGGCTCCGCCTTCCCTCGCTGAAGAGCCCGCATTAGGATCGCCGCCGGTCTCCGCTTGAGCTTCAGTCTTGGTCGATTTCGAACCCATCTACACGATATCTCCAGCGGAGGCGGTCGCGCGCTTCCTCGCCGAGCGCTATGCGCTGGCAGCGCCCCTTCAGTGCCGCATGGTCAGGCGCGGCTTCAACGACACCTACCGCATCGTTACGGCCAGCGACGAGCGCTACATCTTCCGCTTGTCGCATCATCGCGCACGCGGGGCTGCCGACGTGGGGACGGAAACGGATTTCCTGGCTCACCTCGCCCGATCCGGCGTGCCGGTCGCTGCGGCCGTCCGAACACCTGATGGCGCTCTCTTCGTTCGGGCACAAGCGCGCGAGGGCCAGCGCGAAGGCGTGCTCTTCCATGAACTCCAGGGGCGCGCGCCTGAAGCAACATCCCTTGCCGATGCGCGCGCCAACGGCGTGACACTGGCCAAGCTGCACAACGCCGCGGACTCCTACAGCGCGCCTGCGCCACTTTACAGACTCGATCTCGATCATTTGTTGCGCCGGCCGCTTGCGAGAATCCGCAAGAGCGGACTCTTGGAGGACGCGAGCGCCGAAGCCGCCGATCTCGAGGCCATCGCGACACGAACCACTGAGCGGATCGAAGCCCATAACGAATTGACCTGGACCCATTGTCACGGCGACTGCCACGGCTCCAATGCATTCATCACCGAGGCGGGCGAAGCGGAATTCTTCGATTTCGACGATGGCGGCCCGGGCTATCTTGCCTACGACCTCTCGGTCTTCCTGTGGGCAAAGGTGTCCTTTGGCCGCAAGCTTCACGCTGTGTGGCACGCCTTCGTCGATGGCTATCGAAGCGTTCGTCCCATCACGCAAAGCGATTTCGAGGCCGCGCATGCGTTCGTCATCGTCAGGCACTTCTGGCTGATGGGCGAGTACGCAAGCCGCACGCGGGAATGGGGCACCGAGCTGACCAAGTGGGTCGCCCGCGAGGGTGAATTCCTGAGGGCATGGGAGCGAGAGCAGCTCGACGGTCGACTGCTCTTGTAGATCCGCGCTACAACAGCTTCGCGCTCACGAACAGCGCGCGCACGGCGTTCGTCGCCTGCACGGCAAGCATCGCGTTGTCCGCGGCGCCTTCGAGCGCGGCGACGGCCTCCTCATGGAGCGAACGAAATTCCATCCACTCCATCGAATTGTAGTTGGTGAGGAATTGATAGGCCTGCCCGACGGTCGCGATCGCCAGCGTGTTGCCGTTCAGGCGAATCTTGAACGTCGTGCGCAGCGGAGTGTCGGAGCTGGATGGATCGGTCATGGGCTGCTTCTGCACGAGAACGGCTTAACGAAGGGAAAACGGCCGCCCCCGCCGTTTGTTCAGACTTTTAGGAGTCCGAGGCCGATGCGCGCTGCGACACCGACGTGGCGCCCTTCAGGTTCGGCACCACGATCAGACGGTTGATCTCGCCGTCGTCATAGGCCTTCAGGAAACGATCATAGAACTTGATCGAGACGCAGCCGTTCGAGTCGCCGCGCGGTCCGAGCATGTAGCTGTGCGTGAGCAGCCCGACGCGGCCAAGAGCGCTGGTCCCGTCGACCGGCGTCATTCGCAGCGCGCGCACGCCATGGAACAGCTTTTCGCGCGGCTTCAGCTCGTAGGTCGCCGGTGGGGTCGCGCCAACCATGCGCTGGTCGACATGGTCGGGGTCGTCCATCATGGAGCCCATGCCCGAATGCGCTTCCAGCGCCACGCCGTTCGGCAGGTACACTGCCTTCGCCGAGATGTCGTATACCGCGGTCTGCGAACTGTAGCCGAGCGCGGCGAGGTCAGGCCCCTGGCGGAACAGGCCGCTGTCGGGCGTCAGCGAGGCGAGCCTGATCTTGCCCGGGAACATGTCGGAGAATTTTTGCAGCAGGCTGCGGTTGTCGCCCTTCGGCAGGGAATCGGCGAAGGCCTGGCTGGAGGCGACCTGGGAGGCGAGATCGGCCTGGACCGGGCGCGACCGGGGCATCGGGACGTCAGGCTTCTGCGATGGCGGCGGCGCCGCCTCGGCCACCTGCTTATCGTCTTCGGTCAGGGTCGAGCGCCAGTCGTCACGGACGAGCTGCTGGGCGAGCAGCGCCTTGGCATCGCGGAGCTTGAGTTGGAGCATGCTGACCGCCGAGCGCTCGACGGGGCGTACACTGGCGTCACGCGCCGGCGAACTGGGCTGGAATCGGTCCTCAAAGGATGTCGTTGGGCCGCTGGGCGGCAAAGCGGCAGAGGCAAGCGAGGCGCTGTCGTTGCCACAGGCGATCCAGGCAGCCGCGCCGACCGATAGCGCTACTGCGGCCAAAGACAGCAAAAGTGTTTCCGACCGCCCGATACGGCGGCGCGACAAGAGCTTGTTGGCCCGTGCTGCGTCGGAAACCATCAGATCCCCAAATCGACCCGCTCAACCCCGTCTCGAACCCCTTGGGGTGCCCAACCCCGTCGAGACTCTATAGTAGCTACCACATCAGGAGCCAAAAGTTAGGCATAATCGCGGCCGGGGCGGTAGCTGGAGGCGGTTAATGAGCGATCCTTTTGACCTTAAACGCTTCATTCAGGCCCAGAACGCCATCTATCCGGGGGTCGTCGGGGAGCTTTCGGCTGGGCGGAAGCGCAGCCACTGGATGTGGTTCATCTTCCCGCAAGTGGCGGGACTCGGCTTCAGTGCCATGTCGCAGCGTTATGCCATCGCCTCTCGGGCAGAGGCCGAGGCCTACCTCACCCACCCCGTGCTCGGGCCGCGCCTCGTCGAATGCACGGGCCTCGTGCTCGCGGTGAAGGATCGCAGCATCAACGCGATCCTCGGCGCGCCCGACGACGCCAAGTTCCGCTCATCGATGACGCTGTTCGAAGCCGTATCGGGTGAGGCGATCTTCGGCCAGGCGCTTGCCCGCTATTTTGCCGGCGCGCGCGATGGTGCGACGCTCGAGATCCTTGCCGCAATGGACCGCAGCACGGGCTGACCGGCTGAGGCCTGCGCCTACCATCGTAAACCCCGGATTAAGCGGCCCCGCATATCCTTTGGAGCGATTTTTACCCGCGACCATTGCCGGACAACCCATGAAAATTGGTACGCTTCTGACTGCCGCCATCGTCTCGCTGTCGACCGTCGGCGGCGGACTCGCCGTCTTTGTCGCGGTGACCAAATATCAGACCATGGACCGGGTCGCGGAGGCCCAGAGTCGGCTTCAGATCGTGCGCGCGGTCGGCGATATCCCGCGCTATCTCAATCCCGAGCGCGGCTACGCCACCAACATCCTCTATGGCCCGGCGACGGTCGATCCCGCCATGCGCACCGAGCACGAGAAGCTGCGGAAGCTGACGGATGGCGCCCGCGACAAGATGAACGCGCTGCGCAAGGAGCAGCTTCCCGGCGGTCTCGACGACGGCAACACCATCGCGAGCAGCATCGATGCGCTGAATGCGAAGTTCTCCGCCCTGCGCGAGGCCATCGACAAGGCGATCGACGGGCCGGCCGAGGCCCGCAAGGACGCGGCGCGCAAGATCGTCGCCGACAATGCCGTGTTCAATAACGGCATCACCGCGCTGCTCAACGAGCAGGTTCGCCGCATGGCGATCCTCAATGGTGATGCCTATCGCCAGGCGAGCTACGCCAATATCGCCTGGGCGCTGCGTGACGTCGGCGGCTTCAATGCCAGCCTGTACAAGAACCTCGTCGGCTCCAAGAAGGTGGCGAGCGAGGCCGAGAAGATCGACATCAGCCGCGCGCAGGGCCGCAACGACCAGATCCTGATGTCGCTCCAGGAGTTGCGCGGCAATCCGACGACGCCGGCGAACGTCGCGGCCGCGCTCGAGAAGATGAATGCCGACTATGTCGAGAGCTTTGGCCGCGACCTCAAGCTCATCAAGGACGGCAGCGCGAGCGGCAAATACGACATCGACGTCGACACGTTGTATGCGAGCTCGCAGCGCGGCCTGGGCGCCGTCATCGGCGTGCGCGAGGCCTTCTACGAGAATGCCGAGCAGATCCTCGGCACTGCCTCGGCCGCCGCGCGGCTGAGCTTCATGGTCGCGCTGGCAGGCCTGGCGGCCGTGCTCGTCGCAAGCATCGGCCTGATCGTCATGGTCCGCCGCCGCGTCTGCGCGCCGATCGTCAACCTGACGACGCGGATGTCGCGGCTTGCCGCCGGCGAGATGGCGGACGAAATTCCGGGCGCCGCACGCTCCGACGAGATCGGCGCGATGGCGGCCGCCGTGCAGGTCTTCAAGGACAACATGATCAAGGCCGAGCAGCTCGCGGCCGAGAAGCAGGCCGAGAACGACGGCAAGATGCGGCGGGCCCAGATCCTCGACGAGCTCACCCGCGCCTTCGAGGCCAAGGTCTCCGAGCTCGTCGGCGGCCTGTCCTCGGCGTCGGCCACGATGGAGAGCACGGCGCAGTCGATGACCTCGACGGCGTCCGCGACCAATAGCCAGGCTGCGGTCGTCGCGGCCGCCTCCGAACAGACCTCGACCAACGTGCAGACAGTCGCAAGCGCGACCGAGGAGCTCAGCTCCTCGATCGCCGAGATCGGCCGCCAGGTCGCCCAGTCCACCGAGATCGCGGCGCGCGCCGTCGACAATGCGCGCCGCACCGGTGACACCGCTCGCACCCTTGCCGAGGGCGCGCAGAAGATCGGCGACGTCGTCACGCTGATCCAGAGCATCGCCGAGCAAACCAACCTGCTGGCACTGAACGCGACCATCGAGGCGGCGCGCGCCGGTGACGCCGGCCGCGGCTTTGCCGTAGTCGCCTCCGAGGTCAAATCGCTGGCCGGACAGACCGCGAAGGCCACGACCGAAATCTCTGAGCAGATTTCCGCGATCCAGTCCGCGAGCGACGAGACGATCGCCGCTATCCGCAACGTCGCCGACGTTATTGCCGAGATCGACCAGATCGGCACCGCGATCGCCGCAGCGATCGAGGAGCAAGGTTCGGCGACCAAGGAGATCTCCCGCAGCGTCCAGGAGGCCGCGCGCGGCACCCAGGAGGTCAATTCCAACATCACAGGCGTGCAGCGCGCCGCCGACGATACGGGAGCTGCCGCCAATCAGGTGCTGGGAGCGGCCGAGCAGCTCTCCTCGCAGTCACGCGACCTTGCCGGCCAGGTCAACCGCTTCCTCAGCGAAGTCAGGGCCGCGTAACGTCAGTACGGCGGCTGCTTGCGCGCGCGCTGGGCCTTGGCAGCCTCGACCCACCAGGTGAGATCGTCGGCAAAACGCGGGAACGAGCGTTCCAGCGCCTTGCCGCCCTCGCCCGTCGGCTCGCCCTCGGCCGACAGCGTCTGCGCGATCGGGCCGACCGCGATCGTGCTCGAGATCACCACCATGCCCATTTCCGACAGCGTGCCGTGCCATGCGGTTGCGGCGCGGGCGCCGGAGAAGCGACCGGCGGAGTAGCTGGCGATTGCGGCCGGGCGCCAGAACCACTCCTCGAGAAAATGGTCGGTGAGGTTCTTTAGTCCCGGCTGAATCCCCCAATTGTATTCGCCCGAGACGAACACGAAGCCGTCGGCATCGCGGATCTGCGTCGCCAGCCTCTCGAGTGCCTCCGGCGCCTCCCCTTTGGGATGCTCCTTGTACATGCGGTCGAGCATGGGAAGGCCGACCGCCTTGGCGTCGATCAAGGTGACCTCGTCGCCGCGGCTCCGCAACCCGTCGACGACGAAATGCGCGAGGCGAATGCCCATGCGATCTGAGCGGTAGGAGCCGTAGAAGACGAGGATGCGATTGCCCATGATGGACCCATCTTAGCATGAAGCGTGATGCCGACCTATTCACGAAAGCCGCGACGAAAGGTCAGGCCCTTCGGGCTCGCTCCAGCGTCTGCGACGGCGTTTCGCCGAACTGGTGCCGATAGCTTCTCGAGAAGTCGCTGAGGTGCCAGAAGCCGAAGGCGAGTGCGGCGGCCTTCACGCTCTCGGGGCCCGTCAGCAGTCGTTTGCGCACGAGCCAGAGCCGCCAGAGCCGCAAATAGCGGTGCAGGCTCATGCCGCGATAGCGCTGGACCGCATCGTGCATGCTGCGCACGGACAGGCCAAGCTTGCTGGCCAACTCCTCGCTGTAGATGGGCTGAGCGAGGTCATCCAACAGAAGTGCGCGGATGTCCTGGAATGTCCTGAAGTGCCGCTCGTCGTTGGCCCGTGCGGTCCAGCGCGCCGGAACGACGCCAGCAAACGCCGCATCGATCGCGGCGAGCAGGGATTCCCTCATCGCCGATGCTTTCATCGGCCATTCAACGGCATCGACGGGTTCCGAGGCAGCACTGATCACCTCCCTGATCAGCTTGCGCAGCCAGCTCAGTGTTAGCGCGCTCGTTTCATAGATCCGGAAATTCGCTCTCGTCTCCGGCCAGCCGCGCCCCGTCACCTCCGGCGTGAACATCACCGAGGCGTATTGCCGCTCGACTTCCTCGACCGTGTTGAAGGCAGCACCACCGCCGCCGATGATGATGGCCGCCCGATCCCGCTGCGCTCCGTTGAAACGGATGGGAACCTCGTGATCGTCCATCGTGAAGCCGACCGCGGTGCAGTTCTTCACGAGCTGCGCATCCACGATACGTGGAAAGGATTTCGTGAAATTGACGTCGCAACCCGGCAGATTCAGGATGGTCTGCTCGGCCGCGATCTTCCGCACGAGCGGCGTGAACTCTACGTCAAGGGTTCGTATCGCACTGCGAAATTCATCAACATCGTCAAATCTAAATATCTTTGGCGCCGACATCGGCATCCCAAAATGTCATTCATCGCGAATCAAGAAATCGGTTCAACAACGGTCACCCAATCCGGCCATCAGCTCAACTGTATCTTCGGTTCCGTCGGGAGCGCTTGTCTGAGCGCGCAAAAATAGAAAAAATCCCGCAGTCGCTTTGCCGAATTTCGATATCGATTCAAATTCGGAGGACGGTGCGATGGCACCACCGACAACTCAGCTATAACCGATGTTTAACAACTTTGGCGCGCAATTGATTCCGTAGAAACACAGTCGTTTTTTTGCGGACCAGGCCCGCCATGAATGCCATTTTGCCTGCCGATATTGTTGCCGAGCTCGAGAGCACCATCGCAGGCTGCGCCTATGAGCGCCGCGTCCGCATGCTCCGGCGGACGACCGATCTGCTCGTTGCAGGTCGCGATCGTCTTCAGGAGCCCGAGATCAGTGCGCTGGACCAGGTCCTGCTTCGCATTGCGGAACGCATTGAGCCGAAGGCCCTCGCGCAGCTGAGCATAGCGCTGGTCGATCTGAGTTTGGCACCGAGGGAAACGTCGCGCCGTCTTGCTTTCCATGAAGACCCGATGGTTGCGGGCCCGCTCCTTCTCAAATCGCGCACGATTTCGGCGAATGACCTCGAGACGATTGCAACCTCGCGCGGGGAGCAGCATCTGCTGGCGATCTCAGGAAGGAACCCGGTTGATCCGGCCCTGACGGACATCCTGCTGAAGCGCGGCGGCAAGAATGTCGGTCGCGCGCTGGTGAACAATCCGGGCGCCGCTTTTTCCGCCGCAGGCTATGCCATGCTGATCGCCAGGGCCGAACATGACGGCGAGATCGCGAGGGCGCTGGCATTCCGCCCCGACACGCCCGACAAAATTGTCCGCGGGCTCTTCCCCAGGCTGACGCCGGACGCGAGGGCCACCATACTTGATGCTGCCGCCCCCGCTTTGCGCCATCGGATCGAGACCGTGCTCAGTCCCACACCGGCCGCGGCACGGCCGAAGCTTCCATCATCGATCGACTATGCGGAAGCCCGGCTCTCCGTCGTCGCGCTCAACCGCGTCGGCAAGCTCAACGACTCAACCGTCAACCGCTTCGCGATCCGGGGCGAGGCAGCCAATCTGATCGCCTCGCTCTCGGTGCTGTCGGGTACGCCGATCGACGTGATTGAAAAGATCATCGCAGACGAGGATTGCGAAGCACTGGTCATGGCCTGCCGCGCCTCCCGCCTGAACTGGCAGACGACGCTTGCCATCCTCTGCAATCGCGGCGGCCCGCGCCTTTCCTACGAGCAGCGCGAGCGGGCCCAAAAGCTGTTCGACGAGCTCTATCTTTCAACAAGCCAGTGGGCGGTGCGCTGGGGCGAAATGGCCGCCAGCGGCGGCGCCGTTACTGCTGACAATAACAACAAGCGCGGGAAATCCGGGGGCAGCCGATGAGATTTAACGGTCGCAAAGCACACCGCGTTCGGATGGATCACAAGCAGCCGGTCAATCTGATGGGGGCGGATGGCACCTGGCGCCGCGCCTGCGTGCTGCTCGATGTTTCGGATAGCGGCGCCAAGATCGAGGTTGAAGGAACTCTCGACGTGCTACAAGCGAGGGAATTCTTCATGCTGCTGTCCTCGACGGGCCTCGCCTATCGCCGCTGCGAACTGGTCTGGATCGACGGAACGATGGCAGGGATTCACTTCGTCAAGGCGGGAACCAAGAAAGGGTCAGCGAAAGCCGATAACGAACAAGCGACGCATAAGAACGCGAGCAAGTAGCCGTCGCCGAAAGCCACAGTCGTGCCAAGTTCCAGTTTCGTCGCATCAGTCAGAGCTCAAAGCAGCGTCCCGGAGCCTCGGGCCGCGCACGCGTTCGTGCATGTGCTGGCTGACAGCTCTGACAAGCTGTCCGGAGTCTGCTCGATCGTCGAACGGAAATTCGCCGTAGCTGGCGAGCGGCTCGATGCCGAGGCACGCCTGCCGCACTCCCCGCTTGCCGTCGTCGTGCGCGCGGACCTTCGCGACGTCGGCAACATTGCTGCGCTGAAGAAACGGGCTTCACGGCTGGCCAAGGCGGGCAAGCGCATCTTCCTGGTCGAGCCGCCCACTCACGTTTGCATCTCGCAGGCCTACGCCCTCGGCGCCACGCACGTCCTGCCGGGCGCGCCCAACCAGACCAAGCTCCTGGCGGCGCTATTCGGGTCGCCGAACCCGGATGCGACATCCGCGGATGGACAGTCGCAACCCGACGATGCCGTCGAGGCGGGCGCGAGCGCCATCGGCTCGATGTTCAACTCGGTCATGCTCGGTGAGACCATCGACGTCGACGGAACGAAGGAGGCCGGCCGCAAGATCGCCAACCGCATCGCCGAGCACGGCCTGTCGGAATGGCTCACGACTGTGCGGCGTCATCACGAGGGAACCTACCAGCATTGCCTGCTGGTCACCGGCGTCGCCATCGATTTTGGCTTGAGTCTGGGTGTCAGGAAAGACGACCTCGAACGACTGTACTCGGCGGCCATGTTCCACGACATCGGCAAGGCAAAGATTCCGCTGGCGATCCTCGACAAGCCGGGACGCCTCGACGCCGAGGAGCGCACGCTGATCGAGACGCATCCGATCGCGGGATACGAGGTTCTGAAGGATTATGCCAACATCTCGCCCGAGATCCTCGATGCGGTGCGTCACCACCACGAATATCTCGACGGCAGCGGCTATCCGGACGCGCTTTGCGCCGACAGCATTGCGGATGTCGTTCGAATTCTCACCATCTCCGACATCTTCGCCGCGCTGATCGAGCACCGGTCGTACCGACCGACAATGCCGCGCGAGGAGGCCTACGGCATTCTGCTGGGAATGCAGGGCAAGCTGGAAAAGGCGCTGGTCGCCTCATTCAAGCAGGTCGCGCTGACCCGCTGATCGTGCATTCAATGCGTTGGCCTTAATGCGTCGCGCGGTATTTGGCGCGGCGCGGGATCGACCGGCACGCCAAGCGCTCCGCCAGCCGCTTCATGTCTTCATGTTTGCCGCTGCTGATCAGCCGGCCAAACTCTTCGGGAGTGAAGGGAAGGCTTGGATCATCATCAACCGGATACCGCACTCGCGGCCCGAACAACCAACGCACCAGGCTAGCCAGCCGCCGCATGTCAATTCCCTCGCGCCAGCAACAAACCTTTCACCGCGCTTATTGTTCCTCCTGACGAGTCGAGATTGCAAGAGCCGGTTGGGAGTCCGCACTAAAAATTTCGGCGGAAAAATACTTCGTTCGTAACCCGCAACGCGCACCTTGAGTATGCAACCTTTAGAGCATGATCCGGAAAAGTGTGAAGCGGTTTTCCGAAAAGATCACGCTCAAACAATAACCTGAATCGCGATGACGATTCACCCCAATCTCATCGCGCTTTAGTCGGCAAATCCGACGAAGCGCACGAACTCGCTGTTCTCCTCCCGATCCGATCGCACGGCGTTGGCGGCAAACGTGTCGTCCGGATATCCCATCGCAACGCAGGTCATGATGACCTCGTCGTCGGGGATATCTGCGACCCCGCGCACGATGTCGGAGCGCATGATGCCCTGCCCGTTGATCACCGAGCCGAGCCCGCGATCCCATGCCGCGAGCACGATGCCGTAGCAGAGCGCGCCGAGCGAAGTGGCAGACCGCACCGGGGTCGAGCACACGGTCATAGGTGAGCACCAGCGAGACCGGCGCATCGAACTGGCGGAAGCCGCGCAGCACCCAATCCTGCCGCATCGGCTTGTCGTCGCGCGCGATCCCCATCGCGCCGAACAATTTCTTGGCGATATCGACCTGACGCGTGCGGTGAATGCCCTGGTATTCGCCATGGCTGACGATGTCGCGCTTGACCTTGGCGCCGGCGACCATCTCTTCCATGTTGCGCCGGCGCACCTCTTCGAGCGGCGTGCCGGTGAGCACGTGAACGTGCCAGGGCTGGGTGTTCATCGAGGACGGTGCGCGCTTGGCCACATCGATGATCGCCTCGATCTCCGCACGCGGCACCGGGTCCTTTTTGAAACCGCGCACGCTACGACGGGACTGCACCAGCGTTTCGAAATCCACCTTTTCCCCCTGCTTCTGCTGCTTTCCGTGCCACGCAATTCGGCAAGACGCGGCCGCCGGTTGCCCAAGCGGCGCTCGGAACCTATGCTAGCGCGCAAGCAAAACCAAGAACCTGGAAGGACCCCGCCGATGGCCGCGCCGCTCGATCCCGTCATTGCAGAGATCATTCCGACGCTGCCGCTGCGCGATCCCGCGACGATGACACCGCAAAGCGCCCGCGAGTCCCTGCGCGCACTTGCTGCCGCGCGCGCCGCCGTGCCGCCCCCGCCCGTGGACGAGGTCCGGGATATCGAGGTGAAGGGCGGCGCGGGACCGCTCGCTGCGCGCGTCTATCGCGTCGGCTCGGCCCCATCGCCGACGGTCGTCTTCTTCCACGGTGGCGGCTGGGTTGCAGGCGATCTCGACACCCATGACCGGCAGGCGCGCTTTCTTGCGATCGAGACCGGCGCGGTCGTGATCTCCATCGACTATCGGCGCCCGCCCGAGACGCGCTTTCCCGGCGCATTCGAGGATGCCTTTGCCGCGGCACGCGACGTGTTCGACCGCATCGCGGAATTTGGCGGCGACGCAAAGCGCGTCGGCGTCGCCGGTGACAGCGCCGGCGGCAATCTCGCGGCAGTCACGGCAATTGCCTGCCGCGACGCCGGCATCGAACTCGCCGGGCAGTTTCTAGTCTATCCCGCGACCGACACGGTCGGCAGTTATGCTGATACGACCGAGAACGCGCGCTTCCCCTCGCGCAGCGAAAACGCGGAGGGCTACTTCCTGTCGCGCGCGGTGATGGAGTGGTTTGCCGGCCATTACCTCGCCGATCCCTCGCACGGGCAGGACTGGCGCGTCTCGCCGCTGCGGGCCAAATCGCTCGCCGGCGTTGCGCCGGCCGTGGTCACGACGGCCTGGTTCGATCCGCTGCGCGACGAGGGCGCGGCCTATGCGCAGGCGCTGGAAGCCGCCGGCGTTCCCGTCAGGCATCACGAGGGCGCCGGCCTGATCCACGGCTATTTCAGCATGGGTGAAGCCTCCGAGGTTGCGCGCCTCGAGGCTCAGCGCGCACGTGCCGATTTCAAGGCATTGCTCGCCCGCGGCGCCGTGAGGAGCGGTTAGCTGCGGCGCGCCCGTTGCGCAGCCCTGTGGCCCCAGGCCTCGTCCCAATCCGCACCCGAGGCGTCGACCACCCGGCCGTCCGCCTCGAAGAACTTGTTGGGCACCTGGAAGATCGCAAGGATCAGCGCTCCCTCCGGGCACCAGGCGGCGTGACGGCTACCGGCCTCGCGCCAGATGAACTCGCCGGCCCCGCACGCGATGTCCTTGGCGGGCCCCTCCTTGTCGACCAACGCCCCTTCAATCACGTAGCTCTGCTCGATGCCGACATGCTCGTGATCGGGCAGCACCGCCCCGGGCGCAAAGCGCATCAGGGCCGTCATCAGTCCCGTTCTGCGATCGAACAGCAACGTCTTGGCCTCGCAGCCCGGAAAGCGCGTCTTCTGCCAGTCCATGATTTGGGGTTGAACCAGGTGGGAATGCCGGTCGGCGGTTTGCGGGCCTGTCGGGGCGTCCATCGCAATGCTCCGTTCCTGCTGGATTATGAACGAGGCTAACAGGTTCGCAGCGGCCGGTCAGCGCGCGGTGCAGCAAGCCGGGTTGAATCTTCGCCTCCGCCAGTGTCTCCTGTCGGCAGACCCGCGATTCCCGACGAGCATGCCAGCCCATTTCTTCCGTATTGTCTTAGCCGTGATCACCTTGACATGGCTCATCTCCGAGGCGGCGGCCACAGCAGAGACGGTCTATT
Organism: Bradyrhizobium sp. UFLA05-153; assembly: GCF_054185185.1. NCBI lineage: Bacteria > Pseudomonadati > Pseudomonadota > Alphaproteobacteria > Hyphomicrobiales > Nitrobacteraceae > Bradyrhizobium > Bradyrhizobium sp. UFLA05-153. The sequence goes on along the minus strand of NZ_JBBIAM010000114.1, from coordinate 14,256 downwards.
TCCGCAGCGCCGACGGCCGCACGCAGCTCGTCGGCTACCTGTTCCGGCCGCAGGCGGCGGGTCCCGCTCCGGCCATCGTGTTGCTGCACGGCCGCGGCGGGCCCTATTCCAGCAACGTCAACGCGGACTGCACCGTCGTTGGCCCCAAGATCTCCTCACCGTGCAACGCCACGACCCTGGCGAAACGGCACGCGATGTGGGGCCAATACTGGGCCGCGCGCGGCTACCTCGCGCTGCTGCCGGACAGTTTTGGTCCACGCGGCAAGGCCTACGGTTTCGGCCGCTTCACCCATGACGATCCCGATCGCGATGACGTGAACGAGAAGACCGTGCGCCCGCTCGATGCCGAAGGGGCGCTTGCCTATTTGCGCGGCCGTGGCGATGTGATCGGCAACCAGATCTTCCTCCAGGGCTGGTCGAATGGCGGCAGCACCGCGCTGAACGTGATGATCCGGCAAGGCGCAAACCTGGCAGCCGGCTTTCGCGGCGTACTGGCGTTCTATCCAGGTTGCGGACCGAAGGCGCTGTTGCAGCCGACGATCTCCACGACCGCGCCAATCGCCATGTTCCTGGGCGCCGACGACGACCAGGTGTCGCCCGCGTTCTGCCAGCAGGCCGCCGACCGGGCGCGCCAGGCCGGCAGCAAGATCGACGTCACGGTCTATCCCGGCGCGACCCACGATTTCGACGATCCCTCGCCGCGGCACCAGTCGGTCGCCGCGAACCAGGCGGCGCTGAACGACGTGCAGGCCAAGGCGATTGCCGCGGTTGCACGCTGGAAAAATTGAAACGATCGCCAGGCCGCGCGCCGATCTTGCTTGATTGCGCCACGATTCGGAGTTCCAATTCCCGAACCATTGTTGAGGAGACACCCATGATGAAGCGGATTTTCCTGGCTGCCGTCGTCGCCACCTTCGCGGCCGGCTCGGCCTTCGCGGAGGATACCTGCGAAAGCAAGGCCGTCGGCAAGGACGGCAAGCCGCTGGCCGGCGCCGCCAAGACCTCGTTCATGAAGAAATGCAAGGAAGACGCCTGCGCGCCCAAGGCGCTCGGCTCGGACGGCAAGCCGCTCGCCGGCGCCGCCAAGAACAGCTTTATGAAGAAGTGCGAGACGAGCGCCTAAAGCGCAGCGCAATTAGCTTTCGATCCAGATACGCCCGCTCACGCGGGCGTATCTTGCTTTGGAACGGGCCACTGCTTGAAACGCAAGGCTTTCACGCCGCGCCGGCGTCGATGCAGCCTTCCATGATCCGATCGATCTCCTCGCGCGAGAGGACGCCGATCTCGGCAACGAAGACGATCCGCGTTCGCGGCGTCCCCGCTGGCAGCGTCCCGCCCGCGGCCAGCGTTGCCCGGCCGCCGGCGACTTGAAACACCATTAGCCGCCCGGGCTGCTCGACAGTCTCGAACAGCCCCTTCGCCCGCGCCAGTTTCGGCGCGATCCGGCCGATCGCCGCCTGCAATCGCGGCAGCGACACCGGCCTGTCCGACATCCAGCTCATGGTCTCGAACCGCTCTGCGGCCGGCCGTTTCGGCCCCGGCTCGCGCGGCACGAGCGCGCGGTCGACGTCGGGCGAAAACAGCAGCGCCGCGGGCACTTCGCCATGGACAGCGTCAACCCGGACGGCTGCGGGGCGCATCGCGCGGATGGCATCGCGCATCTGCGTGGCGCCGGCCGCGTCGGACAGATCCACCTTGCTCAGCGCGATCACGTCGGCCGCCCGCAGCTGCGACCGCAGCAACGCGTCGTCCAGCATGGCCAACTGCATCGTCGCGTCCACCACGCACAAAACGGTTTCCAGCGGCGCTTCGCGAAAGATCAGGGGATCCATCAGGTTGCGCACGACATCCGCCGGATCGGCTACACCGCTGGTTTCGATCACGATGACGTCCGGGCGCGGATCACGCCGGAGCAGCACGGCAAGCGTGCGCAGGAGATCGCCTTCCAGCGAGCAGCAGATGCAGCCATTGGCGAGGCTCACCACGCCGTCGGCGGCGCCCGTGATCAGCTCGGCGTCGATGTTGATCGCGCCGAAATCGTTGACGACGGCCGCGATCCGACGTCCTTCGGCATGCGCCAACAGGTGGTTCACGACCGTGGTCTTGCCCGCCCCGAGGAAGCCGGCCACGAGCAGAACCGGAACGGGCACAGGCTTTAGTCCTCAACGACGGGCCGGCGTACCGGCCGGCCGGGCCTTGCCGCCACATCCAGCACACCGTCCGTGATCAGCGGATGGCCGCTCACCACGAGATGACGTACGCCCTCCGCGGCACGATTCATCGCCGAAAACTCCGCCCGGTCGGTCAGTGTCTCGTAGTCGAACACCACGATGTCGGCATCAGCGCCTGCTGCGAGCCGTCCCTTGGCCCGCATCGCGGGCGTGCTGTGCTCGAGAATCTGCGCCGGGATCAGCGCGCATTTGCGGATGCCTTCCAGCAGCGACACCGTTCGGCGCTCGCGCACCCACTCGCGGATGAAACGCGTGAAGCAGCCCGCCGAGCGCGGATGGGAGGTGGCATCCTTGGGCAGCGGCCAGGCATCGCCGGTGTAGGTGCGGCCATCGGAAAGCGTCCAGGGCATGGCGTCGGACGCGATCGCGCCGCCGGGATACAGCACCGACATGTCGAGGAGATCGCGATGGTGTGCGTTGTTCTCGATATCGAGGATGTGCCAGAGCACCAGCGTGGAGGGCTCTGCGGCCTGCGCCGCCAGCAGCTCCTCCCGGTCGCGGAAGCGCCGCCCATCGGCGACCCGCTGCACCGAGTCGTAGCCGGTGCCGTTGCGCGCCACGAATTCGGGGTCGCTGAAGAACGCCGCCGCAAGCACCGTCGAACCGGTGCCGTAAGGGTAAGCCTCGACCGTGATCGGAAGCCCCTGCGCCTGCGCCTTGGCCACCAGCTCCACGCAACGCTCGATGTCGGTCTTGCTTGAGGAGTTGAAGTGGCAGATGTGCATATGCGCCCCGGTAGCGCCGGCATAGCCGATCAGGCGGATATAGGCCTCGGCCGCACTTTCCGGATCGATGCGCGACATGAAGGCGACGTGGGTGAAGGTCGGCACGTCATGGGTGGCCGCCAGCTGGCAAACCGCGGTGAGCTCCTGCACGCCGGCGCCGGGAGCGTAGGCGTTGAGGATGCCGATGCCGATGCCGCCCTCGTTGAGCCCACCGGCGAGACGATCGAGGATGCCGCGCACCTCCGTGTCGCTCGCGACGTTGTCGATCCAGCGGCGATCACGCATGGCATTGCCGAACGCCTCCAGCGAGCTTTCCGAGTTGGAGCCCGTCATCGCGCCGATGCGCGCGAAAGCCCAGTTGGCGGAGGCGCCGTAGTTGAGCACACGCCCTTTCGCCGCCTGCTTGCGATACCAGGCCGCGACCGGCAGCACACCGGCCTCGAGGTCCAGCGTCGTCGTCACGCCATCGAACGCCTGCATGCGATCGGCGGGAATCGACTGGCCATGTGCATGCAGGTCGATGAAGCCGGGCGCCACCACGAGGCCAGTCGCATCGATCGTCCGCTCGGCGCCGCCAAGTCCGGTGCCGACCGCGACGATCCGGCCGTCCATCACAGCCACGTCGCCGACGGCATCCATCCCGCTGGCCGGATCGACCACCCGGCCACCCGTGATTACCAAGCCGCCCATTCTCGCAACTCCCGCATTCCAAAAAGCGCGGCGAGCGTAGCGAGACGCATCGATGCGTCAAGGCACGTACGGGAATGCTAGCTCCGCAATCCCGGCGCTTCCTGGCCGGTGCGGGCGACGTATTCGGTGTAACCGCCGCCATATTGGTGGATGCCCTCGGGCGTCAGCTCCAGCACGCGGTTGGAGAGCACGCTGAGGAAGTGCCGGTCGTGCGAGACGAACAGCATGGTGCCTTCGAAATCCGACAGCGCCGTGATCAGCATCTCCTTGGTGGCGAGATCGAGATGGTTGGTCGGCTCGTCCAGCACCAGGAAGTTCGGCGGGTCGAACAGCATCTTCGCCATCACGAGGCGCGCCTTCTCGCCGCCCGAGAGCACGCGGCAGCGCTTCTCGACGTCGTCGCCGGAGAAACCGAAGCAGCCGGCGAGCGCGCGCAAGGACCCCTGCCCCGCGGTCGGGAATGCATCCTCGAGCGACTGGAACACGGTGCGGTCGCCGTCGAGCAGGTCCATCGCATGCTGGGCGAAATAACCCATCTTGACGCTGCCCCCCAGCGCCACCGTGCCCTGATCGGGATCGCTTGCACCGGCCACGAGCTTGAGCAAGGTCGACTTGCCGGCACCATTGACGCCCATCACGCACCACCGCTCGCGGCGGCGGATCATGAAATCGAGCCCGTCATAGATGCGCTTGCTGCCGTAACCCTTGTGGACATTCTTCAGCGCCACGACGTCCTCGCCCGAGCGCGGCGCGGGCAGAAAGTCGAAAGCGACGGTCTGGCGGCGACGCGGCGGCTCGACCCGCTCGATCTTGTCGAGCTTCTTGACCCGGCTCTGAACCTGCGCGGCATGGGACGCCCGCGCCTTGAAGCGCTCGATGAACTTGATCTCCTTGGCGAGCATCGCCTGCTGGCGCTCGAACTGCGCCTGCTGCTGCTTTTCATTCAGCGCGCGCTGCTGCTCGTAGAACTCGTAATCGCCTGTGTAAGTGGTGAGCGAGCCGGAATCGATCTCGACCACTTTGGAGATCACGCGGTTGATGAACTCGCGATCGTGCGAGGTCATCAGCAACGCGCCTTCGTAATCGTGCAGGAATTTCTCCAGCCAGATCAGGCTTTCGAGATCGAGATGGTTGCTCGGCTCGTCGAGCAGCATGACGTCAGGTCGCATCAGCAGGATACGCGCCAGCGCCACGCGCATCTTCCAGCCGCCGGAGAGCGCGCCGACATCGCCATCCATCATCTCCTGGCTGAAGCCGAGGCCGGACAGTGCTTCGCGCGCCCGGCCGTCGAGCGCATAGCCGTCGAGTTCCTCGAAACGATGCTGCACCTCGCCATAGCGCGCGATGATCTCGTCCATCTCGTCGGCCTTGTCCGGATCGGCCATCGCGGCCTCGAGCTCGCGCAGCTCGGCCGCGACCACGCTGACCGGGCCTGCGCCATCCATGACTTCAGCCACGGCGCTGCGGCCACTCATCTCGCCGACGTCCTGGCTGAAATAGCCGATGGTAATGCCGCGATCGATCGAGACCTGGCCTTCATCGGGCAGCTCCTGCCCGGCGATCATCCGGAACAGCGTGGACTTGCCGGCGCCGTTCGGGCCGACAAGCCCGATCTTCTCGCCCCTGTTGAGGGCGGCGGAGGCTTCGATGAACAGGATCTGGTGGCCGGCTTGCTTGCTGACGTTGTCGAGGCGGATCATGGGTCTTTGGGGGAATTTTGCGTTGCAGCGTCATAGGCCATGCCGGCCTTCAGGGGAAGCCCGGCCGCACCGGGATTCCCCCGTCAAACGCCAAATTCCTGCAATTTTCCCCGAGGCTTAGGGCTTATAGACCTCGACCGTCTGCATCATGCCCATCTCCTCATGGTTCATCATGTGGCAGTGGAGCATGAAGACACCGGTGAAATCGAGGAAGCGCGAGCGGAACACGACCTCACCGCCCTTGCGCTCGACAATCACGGAATCCCGCCATTCCGGCGTCGCCAGCGCCTTGCCGTTGACCGAGACCAGCTGGAACGGATTGGTGTGGATGTGGAAGACGTGGTCGTCATGCTCGTGCGTATTGACGATGGTCCACTCCTCGACCGCGCCAAGTTTGACCCGATGATCAATACGGGTGGGATCGAATTTCTTGCCGTCGATGAAGAAGCCGAACTCCTGCCAATGGCCGGCGGCATCGGCCTCCGGCGCGGTCGCCGACAGCACCACCTTGCGGCGGTTGGTGATCTCCGCGTCCTTGATGGTCGCGCGCGGTGCTTGCGGAAGCGCGCGCGGCAGCTTCATGTCCATCGGCGCACCCGACACCACGACCCGCGCCAGCGGGCCGACCGGGGACGGATGCCCCTGATCGTAGGGCGCCGCGTTGAAGGCATAGGTGCCGGGACTACCGGCCTTCACCAGGATGTCGGCGCGCTGCCCCGGCGCGATCAAAAGCTGTTTCAGCGGCTGCACGGCGCCGAGCTGGATGCCGTCATAGGCGATCGCATGCATATCGTGCTTCTCCAGGTCGAGCAGCATGTCGTCCTGATAGGCCGCATTGAGGATGCGCCAGCGCTGCACCTCGCCGGGGCGCATCTCGATCACCGGCCGCCGCTGGCCGTTGATCGCGAGGAAACGCGTCGCCGTCTCCGGAAACAGCGTCTCGAAATTCTCGATCATGCCGTTGGCATCGTACACCACCTGGCTCAGCACGAGCAGGCGCTCGCGCGCTGCCGCGATCTCCGGAACGTCGGCGAAATCGCCCTCGATGATGACGGCCCCCACCATGCCGCTCGACATCTGGATGTCGGCGCTGCCGTGGTGGTGGGGGTGATACCAGTAGGTGCCTGTGGTGTGGTCGGCCGGCAGCGTGATCTCGATGTTGTAGCTGTGGCCGGGCGCCATCGAGCGCATGACGTTGTCGGCAATGCCGCTCGGACTGACATGCGCGCCGTGGAAATGGAAATTGGTGTTATTGAATTGATGCGGGTGGCTGATGTCGGCAGGCAGTCCGTCGCGGTTCGGCGGCAAATCGTTAATCATCTTGATCCGCAACGTCTCGCCGGGCTTCATGCGCAAGGTCGGTCCCGGACTGCCACCTTCGTATGATCTGACATAGAGCCTGACGCCGCCGATCTGGTGATACGCGTAGCCGCAGCGCAAAGTCGTGCTCAATACGCCATTGACGGACCTCCGCACCTGGGGCTCGACCAAGGACTGATCCATGGTGGGAACCGGCGTTTCCGGCACCATGCCCATCGTAGGCGACATATCCGCGGTGTGCGCGGCGCCGCCATGATCGTGCGTGGCATGCTGAGCCTTCGCGGTGCCGGCAAACAATGACAGCGCGCCCATCTTGAGACCGCGATCGAGCAGTTGGCGCCTTGTCATTCCGTTCGACGTGCTGACCGGAAAGAGATCGTTCGAATCCTGCTGCATGTGAGTTCCCGCCCCTCGTGATCCCATCCCCTCAATCAATTTGATTCGACTGCAAGGCAAGCGGAAACGAAATTCTCAATCCGCGCACGCGCGACAGGCACCGTCTTCATCTGATGTAAACGCCCTACCCGTTTCTATTCCTGCATGACGAATCATGACAGGTTCACGCGAGCGTTGGCGCGTACCCTCCGGGCACCGATGCCGTCAGCATCATGATGTGCTCGAAATCTTGTACAAGGATCAGAACATGCGGCCTTCGCGACGCGAGCTCGTGAAGTGGTTGTCGGCAGGCGGCATCTCGGTCAGCCTGTCGCATCTCGGTCTGGCGAAGGAGGCTCCCTTCGCCGCGCACGAGACGCTTCCCGGACGCGGCAATTTCAATCCCGCGACAAAAGGCGCCGGCCGCGTCGACGGCGTCGCCAAGGTGACGGGCGCAAAGCTGTACGCCTCCGATTTCCGCGCCAACGACCTTCCGGGCTGGCCACAAGCCACCTCGCACGCGATCCTGGTCCGCGCCAACGACGCCACCCATGTCTACACCGGCTTGGATCTTGCGCGCCTGTCGGGCGCACTGAAGCCTTCCGTCGTCATCACCGCCGCCGATCTCGACCGCATCGGCACGCAGGTGCCCGAATTCTACGCCGGCGATCTGTTTTGCCCCGTCGGCAAGTCGCCGCTCTATCTGGGTCAGCCGGTTGCGCTCCTCGTCTTCGAAAAGTTCGACGCCTTCGACCAGGCGCGCCTCGTGCTGCGCGACGGGACTTTCGTCAAATTTGGAGAGGAAACCGGGCCGGTGATTGCGCCCGACTACGGCTCGTTCCGCTTCACCCGCGTGGCAGGTAGCGCGCCTGAGAAGCCGGATATCTATTCGCCGATCCAGGCCGGCTGGGTTTCACCCAAGAAGGTCCAGAACGCCGCGCTGCCGGTGTGGTCGCCGCTCGCCAAGGAGATGCCGCCCGACTACGCCAAGGCCGCCAAACATGGCGAGCAGATCCGCGCCGAGCTTGCGGCGGAGAATGCTTCGCTGCTGGTGCTCGACCGCGAGTTCGAGACACAGTCGGTCGACCCGATGTTCCTCGAACCGGAATGCGGGCTCGCCTGGTACAACAACAAGGGCGGCAATCTCGAGCTCGTGCTCGGCGTTCAGTCGCCCTATGAGGCCGCCGAGTCGATCGCGCATTTGCTCGCCAAAGCCCGCGCGCCCTACAAGCCCGCGCATATCAATGCGCAGTTCGCCCATGTCGGCGGCGGCTTCGGCGGCCGCGATCACACGCCGTTCATTCTCTATGTCGCGCTCGCGGCGATCTGCTTCCCGGGCAAGCCGGTGCGGCTCGCGCATGACCGCTACCAGCAGTTCCAGGGCGGCATCAAGCGCCATCCGATCAAGATGCGCTCGCGCATCGGCATCGATCGCGCGAGCGGGACGATCAAGGCGTTTGCCGCCGATCACGTGCTCGATGGCGGCGGTCTCGCCAATTTCTCGGCCAACGTCGCGGTCGTCGCCGCCACCGGCGCGATCGGCATCTACGACATTCCAAAGGTCGACGTCACGACCGTGGCATTGCATTCGCGCGGCGTCACCGCAGGCTCGATGCGCGGCTACGGCACGCTGCAAACCATGACCGCGCTGGAAGTGCTGATCGACGAGGCGGCAAGCGAACTGAAGCTCGACCCGATCGAATTCCGCCGCCGCAATGCGCTCAAGCAAAACGGCCGCACCATGACGGGCAATCCCTACATCGTCTCGGTCCGTACGCCCGAAATCCTCGACAAGCTCGAAAAGCATCCAATCTGGCAGCAGCGCGCAAAGTTCAAGCAAGGCGCATCCGACCGGCTGGTCGGCACCGGCGTCGCCTGCGTGACCAAGGACTACGGCTCCGGCGCGGACTGCTCGCTCGGCCGCGTCGAGCTGACCGCCGACGGCAAGATCGCGATCTTCTGCGACCACGTTGAGATGGGCAACGGCATCGGGACGGCGCTGGCGAACCGGGTCGCGAGCCATCTCGGCACGATCGCCGACGAGGTCTCGGTCGCCCGCGTCGACAGCTACGACGCCCTCGGCCTCGTCACCTCTGGCGATCCCTACACGATGGATCAGAAGACCCAGGACGCGGCGGCGAGAAATCCGCGCTGGGTGCCGGCGATCAGCTCGGCGACATCAGCCTCGATCGGCGCGCATGTCGGCACGCATTCGTCTGCGGAAGCCGCCCGCGTCATCTTCCGCTTCGGCATGTGGCCGGCAGCACTGGAGCTCTGGCGCATCCCGAAGACCGACGCTCGTGCAAGGCAATGGGCCAGCGCGCACTGGCAGAACGGCCAGCTCGTCATGCCCGGTCTCGAACCACTTGCGCTGCCGGCGCTGGCGGCAACCGTCCACGCGCGCGGCTTCGTCACCGGCGCTGTCGCGCACAGCTTTTCCCGCTGGGCCTGGTCGCGCGCCGGCTTCCCGCTGTTCGGCGAGCAATATCGCGCCGAGATCGATGCCCTCGCAATCCGGCGGGGTAACGGCAAGTTCGAGCGCATCACCCGCACCAGCGTCAAATTTCCCCCGACCGACAACAATCGCATCGGCACCGCCTACACCTCGATGTGCGGCACGCTCGTCCGTGTCGAGATCGAGCGCGCGACGGGCGCCTTGCGCATCGCCAAGGCCTACAGCGTGTTCGAATGCGGCACGGCGCTCGTGCCCGAAGTCGTCATGGGTCAGGCCCATGGCGGCTTCGCGATCGGCGTCGGCTATGCGTTGCTCGAGACGCTGCCGCCGTTCGAGGGCGGTCCGGGCAACGGCGAATGGAATCTCGGACGCTACCTCGTCGCGCGCGGCTCGGACCTACCCTTGCGCGATCTCGAGATCGAGATGCTGAAACCATTGACGCCGGACGAAGAGCCGAAGGGCATGGCGGAGGTCGTCATGATCCCGATCGTGCCGGCGCTCATCAACGCCATCCATGATGCCACCGGCCACCGCTTCCGCGCGCTGCCGGTGACGCCAAGCCTTTTGAAGGGAGTGCTCGCGTGACGACACTTAGCCTCACCATCAACGGCCAGAAGCATGGTCCGGTCGAGGTGCGCGACGACCTCTCGATGAACGATTTCTTGCGCGAGATGCTCGGCATGACCGGCACGAAATTCGGCTGCGGCGCCGCGCAATGTTTGAGCTGCGCCATCATCGTCGACGAGCCCGACGGCACCAGCTACACCAGCCCGACCTGCATCGCTCCGGCCGTGAATTTCGACGGCAAGTCGATCCGCACCGTCGAGGGCCACGCCAGGGACGGCCAGCTCTCCGCGCTGCAAAAGGCCTTCATCGATCATTTCGCGTTTCAGTGCGGCTACTGCACGGCGGGCTTCCTCAACGAGGGACAGGTCCTGCTCGAGCGCCTGGCGCGCAAGCCGGTCCCCCGCGAGGCGCTGGAGCAGACGATCTCCGACGCACTCGACGGCCATCTCTGCCGCTGCACCGGCTACATCAAGTATCACGAGGCGGTGCGCGACGTGATCCTCACCGATTCAAACCGCTACCTCATCGCGACCAAGTAAGCGCGCGAAGGACACGAGCCATGATCTCCGACGCGCGCTTCAAGACGATGGCCGTGATCGCGGCGCTCGCCAGCGGCCTTTGCGCGGGCTACGCAGCCTCCGAGACGGCGAGCCATGCCCTGGCCTCGCCCGAGAGCTTCGCCAACATCGCCGACACCGAGAAGCGCTCGGCCGCGATCTTCACCGAGCTCGGCAAGGTGCTGACGCATCCGCGCTGCACCAACTGCCATCCCGCCGGCGACAGCCCACGGCAAGGCGACAATCCGCATCTCCATCAGCCGCCGGTCACACGCGGTGCCGACGGCCATGGCCTGGAGTCGATGCGCTGCCACACCTGTCACCAGAAGGCCAATTTCGAGCCCGGCCGCGTGCCCGGCCATCCCGAATGGCATCTTGCGCCGCGCGAGATGGCCTGGGAGGGCAAGACGATCGGCGAGATCTGCGAGCAGATCAGGGATCCCGCGCGCAACGGCGGGCGCAAGGTGGAGGCGCTGATCGACCATATCGGCAAGGACACTCTGGTCGGCTGGGCCTGGAAGCCCGGCTTCGGCCGCTCGCCGGTGCCCGGCAAGCAGGCGCAGGCCGGTGCGCTGGTCGAAGCCTGGGTGAAGACGGGTGCTGCATGCCCCACACCGTGACAAGGCGCCAGGGCGAGTACTCATAAACGTCGACTTCCGAGGGTAAAGCGGAAGTCGCCCCGCTTGGTCGTCATCGACGGCTTGTGGAGCGAAAGCGGACATAGAATAGTACATCGCACCGGCCAGTTATGCGCCAATGGCGGTGGGCAGCGAGAACGTGCCTATCGATCGTGATGTTGGTGAGCGTCTCGCCGCAGAAGCAGCGCGCAATGCCGCCGATCAGGTCACGCAGCGGCCGGGCGGCAGAATCCTCGCGACTTCCGTGAGCACGCTGACCATGGGCTCGCAGGCGAGTGTCGGCTTGCTGCTTTGATTCCGCGTTGGCTTGGTGACGCGGGTCTGCGCAGACGGAAGGCGCAGCAGGACCGAGGTATCGGCGAGATCGTTCGGGCGCAGGGAAACCGTTTCCATCGGAACTGCAAGCCGCTTGAGGTCGCCGAGGCGATCTGTCTTGCTGGCGCGGTTGACGACGTCGCTTGGCCGTTCGGCCTGCCAGCGGTCTACGAGGTCGTGACCTGAAGCGAACTGCACAGCGCCGACTGTCAATGTGATCGCGACAGCGCCTAAGAGAGCTTTACGAAGCTGTGACATTCTGTCCCTCGCTCGATGGCGATTTGTCGCCATCTACGCAGCGCCCTTGGCCCGTCGTCTTCCCTAATTGCCGAAGATTTCACCTTGGCTTCGTGAAAGCCGGAAAATGGTTTCATCCCTGTTTCGTCGCATCGAAGGAGGTCGTGGTTCCGGCCGGTACGTCTGCGCGGGTCCTCCACAGGCAGCAGCGCGCCGGGAAGGAGACAACCCGACGCGCCCGTGCCGCATACCTATTTTCTCTGCGCTGGTGGCGGCTGCGCGTAAGCTACTGTTCTGAGGGGACGTTGCGATGCTGGACAAGACCACCGACGGACCGGCGAAGACATCTGTCAAACTCGGATGGACCAGCGTAGCCCGCTTCATCCACATCACTTCGCGCGCGTTTCTGCCAATGCGCTCTGTGTCCGAGGTCACTTTGATCGCTGGCAAAGGCATTGAGGGCGATCGCTACTTGATGAAGGAAGGGTTTTATTCACCCCTCGCAAGGAGGGCGACCAGATCACCTTGTTCGAGTTTGAGACGCTGATTGCACTCAAGCACGAGGCCGGGATCGAACTCGGCCCAGAGGAGCACCGGCGCAACGTGACAGTCGAGGGCGTTCCGCTAAACCACCTTGTGGGCGGTCGCTTCTGGCTCGGCGAGACAATGTTGGAAGGGGCCGGGCTTGTGGACCCGTGTGGGCACGTCGAGAAAATCACCGGCAAGAAGATCTCCAAACACCTGATCAATCGCGGTGGGCTGTACTGCAAGATTATGCGGGACGGCCTTGCCAGGGTCAGCGACGCCGTGCGTGGAGTTCAATGATCTTTGTTGCCTTTCTGGGAGCTAGATCGTGCTGTCACGATGGCGCGTGCGAATGTTGTGACTGCGGAGGCAACGCCGCTGGCCGAGCGTTCAAGGTTCGACGATGCAGTTCTGAGGCGCGATGGCGTTGATGCTCGGGCCTCCGCCTGCCGGAGGTCATCTTCGGTCGCGAGTGGAAGCTCTTGGGGCGGCGGCGCGACAACGGACTGGGCGTTCATCGCTAATGGCGGCGGCGCGCCCAGATGGCGTGCTCTGCGGCAGCACCTTACCCTTTAGCAGCCTCGGCAGATCGAGAGATTGGGCTTCAGTTTCTCAATTTCTTCTTGATCGCCCAGCGACTGTATCGCCGATGGTCTCTCGGCAACGTCGGCCTTTTGCCTGACCTTGGACTTTTTTGGGCGAGGTCTAATGGGCAGCGGCTCGCCTGTCTCCTCGCCATCGTCGATACCTACGGTAAAGCCATCGGGACCGGGCTCCCGTGCCGGAGACAGCTTGCCCATGCGCGACCTGGGCAAAATATCGTCGATGGCCGGCGTGGGCGAAATGTTCTCGATGGCCGGTGCCGGCGCGTCTTTGTCATTGGCAGGCGGTGGCGAGTTCTTGGCGGCTGCGGATCGTGGCGAACCTTTGGCGGTCGCTGTTCGCGCTGGAGCGTCGTCGGTCGCCATTGGTGGAGAAACGTTCTTGGTGGCCGGTGGCGGCGAACCTTTGGCGGTCGCCGATGGCGGCGAGGCAAGGATAACGGGCGGCGGATACATCGGGACTTCTGGCGCCATTGTCGGCGGAGGTGACGAACCTTTGGCTGTCGCCCGGGTGCTGCACATATTGAGACCGCCCCAGTGACACGTAGCCGCTGGTGGCGAACCTTGGTCGGTCGCCAAGGGCGGCGGGGCCAGCGAGGTTTGACATCGAGCGCCGCCATGCAGCCAAAAACTGACAAACAACGAACCGAGGCCAAATAATGCAGCGCTTTTCAATCGCATTCTGCAATCCGCTTCGCTGTTGAAATCACAGACACCTTAGCTGCGCGCAATCTGGACTACTCACATCGCGATCAAAAGGTGACCAAAATAGGGAGGATGCACTGGAAACGATGCGGGTTACTGGCATCCTGAAGCATGCCTGATCATGCGCGGCAGATACTATCCGTCGATCCTGGAGTCGGCGCGCAAGCTCCGCCAGAAGCAATTCGTGCTGGACGGCGAAGCGGAACACACAGCGCCACCGCGAAATCACAAGGGGGGCGGGTCCCCGCCCCGGCCAGCCGGGATCGAGTGCGATCAGGTACTGGTACAGGTTACTGACGCTTATTTTCTTGACCCCACCTAATTGCTACGACTTTCCTCGGCTGGGCGCGATCCAGCACCACAGTAGCGGCAGCTCTCACTCCAGAACCTCGTACTCGAACGCGATGCCCTCGGGGTCGTTCTCCTCGAACCATTTCTCGGCGGCATCCACATTGGTGAACACCTTGATGTGCTCCTTGTCGCCGACCTGGTTGGCGGCGTTGACGTAGACGAAGACGGTCATAGTTCTCGCTCCATCGCCGGATGGCTGCGGTTCTTCACCTTGTATGGGGCTTTCCTTGTCAAGGGTAAACTTCCTCACACGCTGCTCTCTA